>JAPPOI010000025.1 GCA_028818055.1 Boseongicola sp. | reverse complement strand
ATCACGCCTTCAACCAGTTCAGGGTTGTCCGCGGCCGCCGAGATTGCGGCCTCCAGCGTGGTTTTTTGAATTGCACCAAGATCGCTTGCCTTGACGGCATCGGTTAGCGCGCCGGCATCAAATCCGTCGACCGTCAGAGCGTCGCCAAGGGTCGAGGCCATCCCATCGCTCGCGGCGTCTGTTGCAGCATCTGTCGCAGTGTCGGCTGCATCAGCCGCGGTATCTGCTGCGTCGGTTGCAACATCGCCAGTGCCTTCAACAGCATCGTTTGCTGCGTCAGTTGCGCCCTCAACCGTATCGCCAACGGCGTCGGTCGCAGCGTCGGCGGCTTGACCTGCAGTATCGGCGGCGCTGTCTGCGGCATCGGTGGCAGCGTCTGTGACGTCGCTTGCAATACCTTCGACGGCATCCGTCGCTTGACCGGCCAAATCGTTGACCACGTCGCCAACAGCTTCGGCTGCGGCTGAGCCTTCGCCCAGCGCATCGTTCACAGCATCGGTTGCTTGCTCGGCAACGCCCTCAACCGCTTCATTGGCCGCATCGACAGCACCTTCGACGGCGTCCGTAACCGCATCAGATGCGCTTTCGGCAGCGTCGGTCGCCGCGTCTGAAGCGTCTTCAGCAGCCTCGGTTGTTTCCTCAATGGTTTCTTCAACCGCCGCAGGAGCTTCGACGATCGGTTCGCCTTCTTGCCCACCCATTATGTACCACGCCACGGCGCCAATAATGACCACCGCCGCGATTATCATCAGTGCTCTCATATCGTGCACTCCTTTCCAAATTTGCCGCCCTCATGCGGCATCGCAGCAAAGAAAGTCGAGTCGTTCACTGACGTCACGGGGGAAAATGGCGGAAGTCGGCGCATATCCATGGTCACTTTCCGCGGCATTCTTCTTAAATGCGGTTGAAAGACCCGAATACACTCTTTATTTTCCGGAGCCTAAGACGTGAACATAAAAGGAAGAACACCATAGCCCGCAGACCACACAACGCACCGCCGGTGCGTGAAACCGGACCTCGCGTCAACGACCGAATCCGGGCCACTGAAATCAGGTTAATTGGAGCCGACGGAGAAAATGTAGGAGTCGTTTCGCCTGAACGAGCGCTTGAAATGGCTGAAGACGCAGGATTAGACCTGGTCGAAATCTCTCCAAATGCTACCCCCCCTGTCTGCAAAATCATGGACTTTGGTAAGTTCAAGTACGAGCAGCAGAAACGCGAAAGCGAAGCTCGGAAAAAGCAGAAAACCATCGATGTAAAAGAGGTGAAGTTTCGCCCCAACACCGACACTCATGACTATGACGTCAAGATGAGGAATGTGACGCGCTTCTTGGAAGCCGGCGACAAAGTCAAAGTCACGTTGCGGTTCCGCGGTCGCGAAATGGCACACCAGAACCTTGGACGCGAGCTTTTGGAACGCGTCGCCGAGGACATCAAGGAGATCGGCAAAGTTGAGAACATGCCGAAGATGGAAGGTCGCCAAATGGTCATGATGATCGGGCCTGCGAAGTAATCTTCGAGGGAAGCCCTTCTAAAAGCCCGGCTTGGACCGGGCTTTTTTATTTTATAATCAGATATTTATCCTTAACGACCGCAGTGTCATTGTTGAAGATCTAGAAACAGGTCTTTGTACAATATTAGCTGAGTGATGCTTGCCGCATGCATCCCCGCCCGCTAAGGTCATCGCTGTTAAGTGAGGACGAGTTACACATGGTAGCGGGGGCTGCGCTATCCGACGATTTAACTGATACTCAGTGGCTTTGTGAGCTGGAAGAGATCGGTGAGGTTGAAGGGTTCTTTTCACCTCTAGGTGATAACCATGCGGCGATCTTTGTGGATCGGTCGCAGGATGTACTTTTTGTCTCGTTCGAGACACTAACCGGTGTGCGATCGACCAGCGAAACGGGCCTTCCACTTGGCTTTGACGTGTGTGAGCGGCGTGGCTGGTCTCATTTGACAGTTCTCGCCACAAAAGACCGATGGTTCCGAGACCGTCACGTTTACGCATTCTTTGATCGCATGGTCGACGACGCGTTCTTCGAAGATTTTGATACAGTCATTTTCTATGGCGCAGGGATGTGCGGCTACGCCGCCGCGGCCTACAGCGTGGTCGCACCCGGAGCGACTGTTTTCGCAGTGTCACCGCAAGCAACTTTGGCGCGCAGAATGACTGAATGGGATGACCGATTCCCCGGAGTACGTCGGCTCGACTTTACGTCGCGCTACGGATTTGCGCCTGACATGCTTGAAGCCGCGTCAGCGGCGTACATAATTTATGACCCAAGCGAAGTCGAAGACGCTATGCATGCTTCACTGTTTCGTGGAACGAACATCCACCACACGCGTTATCGGCGCGGTCGGTCGGGAGCGATTGATGCGGACTTTCGGGCCATGGGTTTGGTGGCGGTTCTTTCTGAGCGCGCTGCAAACGGAAATCTTTCGCCGCTGACGATTGCAAAGTCGTTGCGTTCTCGCAGACGGCACATCCCGTACCTGCGAGCACTTCTCGCTCGATTAATGCAGGAAGACCGGCATTATCTTGCAGCGCTTTTGTGTCGCCGGGTTCTCGCCGATCGGCACCTTCCCCGGTTCCAGTCGGCGCTTGCGATGGCCGAACAGAAACTACTGGAGGCTGGCAAGACACCACCTGGTCACCAGGCAAATCAAAGCGAGCCCGCCTAGCAGGCGCTAGTCTGATAACAATTTATCCAATTCCCCGATTTCCGCGGCACGGATATGTATGGGCTGAAAAACATCAGCGTCATCGTCGTAATTGAACCCGACGATGATTGGAATCATGAGATCAACCAGAAACTCATAGAGAACGGTTTTTGACCCGGTTGCGTCGCTGATACGGGTTTGGAAGCTGATCGATTGAAACGAACAGTCTCCAATTGAGATTTCCCGCAGCTCTTGGGATTCATAGGAAAACGCTATGCGTTCCAACTCCTGACCGCTGATATCCAGTGTCGCACGAAATCCGTCGGCACCTGAGTATGGGCTGAGAGGCGCGAGATTGTCTGTCGGGAAACTATAAGAAAAGAACTCTGATTCTTCTTCGAACGGCGCGAAATACGCGGTTTCAAGAACTCCGTTGGAAGACTCGTAAACCGTTGCTTCATCGAGGTCCGCGATGAATTCGGTTTCGCGGACCACACCGGCTGCGGTGCGTTCAATATGGGTGAAGTCACCGCCTTCAAATTCGACGATAACGCCGATTTCGAGATCTGCAGCAACTGGGCAGGCTACTGCAGGTGACCAATGCGCGGCGCCGAAAAACGCTAGAAGACACGCACTGGACTTAGCAGTCACGCGGCAACTCCGCCGCGCGATGTGCTTAGTAGGCGCTCAGGCCTGTGACGAATGTGCGCTGAAGACCTTCGCGGTCGAAACCGCGAGCGGCCAATTGTGAATCGCTCATCGAGAACAGAGATTGATACCGGTTGGTCGGACCGAAAGCAGACATAAATCCAGCAAACCATGCGGGCGTAGCCATGATGCACCTTTTTATCGAGTTGACGGGGAGAGATTGTCTCCCACGAAGCAGTTAAAGATATTTGATGTCGCGAAAGACGTGATCGACGATTTGATGACGCTTCAATCCGCGAGCGGCCAACTGCGCATCCGACATTGCGGATAACGTGCGCAACTGATTGGCGCGAGACATGCTGTCGGTCAGCGAGTTCAGCGCCGATCCAATGTTTGCAAAAACGGACATGGTTCATCTCCTCGTCTACGAGGTTTTTGACATGCCTTTGACTTACGCATTCTAACGCGCGTGAGAACCTCCAAGTTTGCATAGCCGCCATCGCATGAGCGAAAGGCTCGCAATTTTCAGATGGCCGGTTATGCAACAAGTGCGCCAACATCCTAGATGTCGTAATCCGGCGCCTTTGAGGACTTCCACTTGTCGATCGGACGAGGTCCAA
>JAPPOI010000419.1 GCA_028818055.1 Boseongicola sp. | reverse complement strand
TAGTTCAATAGTTGGGGCGTTGTTGGATGCCTCGGCGAAACACAACATTTTCGAGGTGCTCGCGACCGAGCCAGGTGAGTGGCGTTTGATCGATGCGTTGATAGATGCGCCGCTGCAAATCACTGTTCTGGAAGATGATCGATTTGTGTCCTCGCATTCAGATTTCCGCTCGTGGGCCGAGGGGCGAAAAGAGCTCCGAATGGAGTGGTTTTACCGTGGAATGCGAAAGAAGACCGGCATCCTGATGGAAGGAGACAAACCTGCAGGCGGAAAGTGGAATTTTGACCACGACAATCGGAAACCAGCCAAAAGCACATTGGATGCCATGCCGCCCTTGGCTTTTGAAAATGATCAGATCACCCAAGAGGTGCTGTCGCTGGTAGAAAGCGAGTTTTCGAAAAACTTTGGCGAGCTTAGGCCCTTCAATCTGGCAACTACGCGGTCTGATGCGCTCAAGGCTCTGGACCATTTCATTGAACACAATCTGCCCAAGTTTGGCGATTATCAGGATGCGATGGTTAAAGGAGAGAAATTTCTTTGGCACTCACTTCTGTCGCCTTACCTAAACATCGGGCTTCTTGGCCCACTGGAGGTTTGCCATGCGGCTGAAGAAGCTTGGAAGAGGGGGGCGGCACCACTGAACGCTGTCGAGGGGTTCGTCCGGCAGATTATTGGGTGGCGCGAGTATGTTAGGGGCATCTACTTTCTTTCGGGGCGTGAGTACACGCAGCGGAACGCTCTTGATCATCAGCGTCAGCTTCCTGCCATGTATTGGGGATCAAAAACGCAAATGACGTGCATGGCCGAAGCCATCGGTCAAACGCATTCCGAAGCCTATGCCCACCATATTCAGCGTTTGATGGTTACCGGCAATTTTGCTCTTCTTGCCGGAGTCCATGCTCATGAGCTCCACGAGTGGTACCTATCCGTCTACATCGATGCGTTTGAATGGGTGGAAAGCCCCAACACCATCGGTATGAGCCAATATGCAGATGGCGGTGTTGTTGCGTCAAAGCCCTATGTTTCCTCTGGCGCTTACATCTCGCGAATGTCGGATTACTGTGGGTCCTGCCACTATGACGTGAAAGCCAAAACCGGATCAACCGCATGCCCGTTTAACGCGCTGTATTGGCATTTTTTGACCCGTCATCGCGACAAGTTTTCCAACAATATGCGCATGGGCAACATGTATCGAACATGGGATCGCATGGCGCCTGACGCCAAAACAGAGATACTGTCTCACGCCGAAGCGGTTTTGGAAAAGCTGGACGCTGGGGAAGTGGTTTAAGCTGAAGTCTTTAGTTTTCTTCAGTTAACGCGCCGTCTTCCCAGTTCCCGGTTCTCTCTTCGCCCGATGCATAACGGATAGTGCCTTCACCCTGACGCTTTCCACGAACAAAAGTGCCTTCGTAGATGTCACCGTTTGAATACGTCGCGACCCCTTGGCCATTGATCTCGCCATCTTCCCAAGCACCGGTGTAGGTGAAGCCGTCCGGCATGGTGATTGTTCCTTCACCGGAACGCTTGCCAGCAACAAAAGCGCCTTCGTAGATGGTTCCGTCAGAATAGGTTGCAATGCCGTTGCCTTGGCGCTGACCTTCTGACCACTGACCCTCATATGTATAGCCATCCGAGAAAGTCATTTTCCCTTGGCCATCCATTTTGGCGCTCTTGAATTCGCCTTCGTAAACGAGGCCATTGGCATAAGTGGCAACGCCTGTGCCTTCGATAACACCCTCGACCCAGTCACCTTCGTAAGTGTTTCCGTCTGGATAAACTATCTTACCCGTGCCATCCGCAAGGTCGTTTTTGAACGACCCTTCGTAGACTGAACCGCCGGGGTAAGTGACTTCGCCGGTGCCTTCAATGCGGCCCTCGGTCCATTCGCCGATATACAGATATCCATCGGTTCCGGTGAAAGTGCCTTGGCCCTGTCGGCGATCATCGACAAATGTCCCTTCGTAGACATCGCCATTCGCATAGGTCACCTTGCCTTGGCCCTGGCGTTTCCCGTCAGCCAGTTCGCCTTCGTAAACGTCGCCGTTTGGCTGCGTGAGTGTGCCGGTCCCATTAATCTGGCCGCCTGCCCAAGCGCCCACGTAGGTCAAGCCGTCCGGCATAGTCAGCGTGCCTGTGCCTTCACGAACACCACGTACTAACTCGCCCTGATAGACCGCGCCGTCGGGGTAGGTGATTGTGCCTTCGCCTTCTTTGATCCCCTTCGACCAAGTGCCGTCGTAGATATACCCATTCGGGCTTTCCATCCGACCTTGGCCGTCATGTAAGGCATCAGCGAATGCACCGGTGTAGTTCACGCCGTTTGCGTAGGAAGCGGAGCCTTGGCCATTGATTTTGCCGTCGACCCATTCACCTTCATAGGTACCGCCGTCGGCAAACGTGATTTTGCCGTTTCCTTCCGGCTTACCAGCGACGAATTCGCCTTCGTAGACCGAACCATTTGGAAATTCTGCGCGACCGACCCCTAGGATTTCACCGTCGACCCATTCGCCCTCGTAAACGTAGCCGTTTGGCAGACGATAGGTGCCCATGCCATGCTGTTTGCCGTCCTTAAATGTACCTTCGTACACTCCGCCGTCGTCATACTGCTTGGTAATGACAGTACTGTCTTGGGCGTACACTGCTGTTGCAGTTCCAATCAGAATTGCAATGACGCTTACGCCAAAACGCGTTTTTGCCCCAAACCTCAGACCCTCTGCCACCTTTGGCTCCATCCGTCGCTATGCCAGTTCCCGGGGAAATCTAGTTGAGGCACCCGGTGCCCGCAATGCTTTTCCGTGAGACGCCTCTTTCCCTTGCTTGTACGCGTGCTAAGACGACGGGAAGTGAAGGAGTCGTCGATGGGCAATCGCTTCAGAATAACGCTGGCTCAGCTGAACCCCACGGTCGGGGATCTAGATGGGAACGCAGAATTGGCGCGCCGGGCATGGGAGGCTGGGCGCGAAGCGGGCTCTGATTTTGTTGCATTACCTGAGATGTTTATCACGGGCTACAATACTCAGGACCTTGTCATGAAGCCGGCGTTTGCCAAAGACGCCATGGCACACATCGATGAGCTGATGAAGGAATGTACTGACGGGCCTGCCTTGGGCATTGGAGGCCCGCTTCTTCAAGGCGATAAACTGTACAACGCGTATCATGTCCTGAAAGATGGCCGGCTTGTCCGTCAGGTTTTGAAACACCACCTTCCGAATGAGACGGTCTTCGACGAGGTTCGCCTGTACGAAAAAGGACCGCTAAGCGGACCTTACGACCTCGGAATCATGCGTGTTGGAACACCGATTTGTGAAGATGCTTGGCACGAAGATGTCTCGGAGGCATTGGAAGAAACAGGCGCAGAGGTTTTGTTGGTGCCGAATGGTTCGCCATACTACCGAGATAAATTTGAAGTTCGGCTTAACCACATGGTTGCACGGGTCGTGGAAACCGGGTTGCCGTTGATTTACTTGAACATGGTTGGTGGTCAGGACGATCAAGTGTTCGATGGCGGCAGCTTTGTCCTGAACCCTGGTGGTGAACTGGCTGCGCGTTTCCCGGTATTTGACGAGACGATTGCGCACGTTGATTTCGAAGAAACAGATGAAGGTTGGCGCGCGCTTCCGACCGACATCGCTGAATTTCCAGACGAGTGGGAGCAAGACTATCGGGTTATGGTCGAATCCGTTCGAGACTACTTTCGGAAAACTGGCTTCAAAAAAGCGCTTCTTGGATTGTCCGGTGGCGTCGACTCGGCGATCGTCGCTGTCATCGCCGCTGATGCACTTGGTCCGGAAAACGTGCGGTGCGTGATGATGCCATCCGAATATACGTCTCAGGCTTCGCTAGATGACGCAGCAGAAGTTGCCAAAAAACTTGGGGTTCGTTTGGACACTGTCCCGATAACAGGCAAACGCGCTGCAATAACAGAAGCACTTTACTAGCTTT
>JAPPOI010000131.1 GCA_028818055.1 Boseongicola sp. | reverse complement strand
CCACCGTGGCTGAGTATCAAATGGCTTATGTTTTCGACATCGAGACCATCATCATCGACCAAGGCACCGTCGCGTTCGATGATGCCGACAATTTTGCAGCCATCTTCGTCAGCGAGGAACTTGGCGGCGTGGTATCCCACATTTCCGAGCCCTTGAACAACGACACGCTTGCCATCAAGAGTTCCACTCAGCTTGGCAGACGCAATGTCGTCGGGGTGGCGGAAAAATTCCTGCAAGGCGTATTGAACACCTCGCCCTGTCGCTTCGACGCGACCTTGAATGCCGCCCGCGTGCGGCGGCTTGCCGGTGACACAGGCACGGGCGTTGATATCGGTCGTGTTCATCCGCGCATATTGGTCGGCGATCCAGGCCATCTCGCGTTCACCCGTTCCCATATCTGGCGCCGGCACGTTTTGTGATGGGTGAATGAGGTCACGCTTGGCCAATTCATAGGCAAAGCGACGCGTGACCCTTTCCATCTCGTCTTCGTCGTAGAGGCGCGGATCGATACACAGGCCACCTTTCGATCCTCCGAACGGAGTTTCGACCAAGGCACATTTGTACGTCATCAGGGCTGCAAGAGCTTCGACTTCGTCCTGATTGACGCCCAACGAAAAGCGGATACCGCCTTTCACAGGTTCCATATGCTCTGAATGAACCGAACGATAACCTGTGAATGTGTGGATTTCGCCGCGAAGTTTGACGCCAAACCGAACCGTATAGGTCGAGTTACAAACACGAATTTTGTTTTCAAGACCGGGCGGGAGGTCCATCAGAGCCGCTGCCCGGTTGAACATGAGATCAACGCTTTCACGGAATGACGGTTCGTTTGAGCCAATATTGCTCATCGGCAAATCCCTCCACTTTTTTCATCCGATTCTGATGACGGATTGATTAACGTTAGGGAAAGCCTAACAGACCTATTCGAAAAGGCCATTGGCTTTGAAAACCCGCCGATTGTTTTGCCGTTGGCGACAACTCATAGAAATCGTTGAAAATGTTCCTTGTCAGAGGTCAATATCGCCCTCAACGGCACTTGGTGCGCCATATTCGCGCCACAATTTTAGCGCATAAATTCCATCAAGTTTAAGTTTCCGCGCTGTCCCCCCGTTCATGGCGCAATTGTAGTGAGTGATCTGCTATGTGGTTTGTTATTGAGTCATTGAGCTGTGCTATCGCGAGACGCGAAAAAGCGTTCCGCAAGGATGAATCCGGCTCTTTGGTGATCTTCACCCTCTTCATTTTGGTATTGGTTCTGATGCTAGCTGGCATCGCAATCGACTCCATGCGCCACGAGACGAACCGCGTGGCCATGCAAAACACCCTGGACAACGCAATTTTGGCGGCGTCCTCGTTGTCGCAAGACCTCGACGCAGAAATTCTGATCAAGGATCACGTTGCGAAGGCCGGGCTTGATCCGGACAGCGTGACCGTCACTGCGGTGGATGAAAACGCAAATGGAAACGATCTGGTGTCTCGCCGCGTGATGGCCACGTCAAGCGTGCAGACCGACACCATGCTGATGAACATGATGGGCATCGATACATTGGAATCGCCATCGGGCGGTGCTGCCGAAGAAGCCATCATGAACATCGAAATCTCGCTCATCGTCGATATTTCTGGGTCGATGGGTTGGAACAGCAAAATGGACAACCTGAAAGTCGCCGCGACAGATTTCGTCAATCACGTCCTGACGACTGGCCCGAATGCTTCAAGAACATCGATTTCGATCATTCCTTACAACGCAACGGTTGTGACTGGCAGCGAGCTTCTGTCGCGTCTGAACGCTGACGGAGAGATCATCTCGGTGACATTGCCTGTGGGTGCTCATCCCGGTGCAATTTCCGCCTATTCGACCGAGCACAACGACTCAACATGCGTGCGTTTCGAGGACGGTGACTTCAATTCGACCGAGATTTCCGCAACCACACCGCTGACACGCTATGCCCACTTCGATCGCGGCCGCGACAACTATAATTCTCCGGATATGTGGGAGCGCTGGTGCGACGATACACGCTCTGAGATCATGGTCCTGGAAACGGATCCGGTCGCCCTGGCTGATCACATCGACGACCTGTCGGCTGGCGGTTGGACCGGCATCGACAACGGCATGAAGTGGGGCGTCGCCTTGCTTGATCCGGCAATCGCCCCGGTTATCGAGGGCATGGTAGATGACGGCGTTCTTGCTGAAGAAGTTCGTGGCCGCCCTGGTGCTTACGACGGACTTAAGACCAAAAAGATCGTCGTTCTGATGACTGACGGCGCAAACACCATCCAGCGCGACCTGAAGGACGAGTTCAAGTACGGTCCAACACGGATTTGGCACGCAGAAAGCCGCACAACGGGCTTTGATGCAGTGCTTGGGCGGGACCTGACGCACTATGACGGCTACTATGTTGAAATGCCGGACAACGATCCGTCTGAACGTTGGTATGTGCCAGGTTCGCCGTGGACAACATCTGATGACTACTACACCGCCGACGTTGATATTCCTGCGGATGCGCTACAGCGCGACTATCTCGAACTGAATCGTCGGTTCGCAGCAAGAGACATCGCATCGTTCTTCTTCGAGAATTCAGACAGCACAGCGTTCGCTGAGCATGACGATACGGTTATCCAGACCGAAGGCTATGGCTCGATTGATGATCGTCTGGAGGACATATGCGACGCTGCCAAGTATGACGAGAAAATCGAAGTGTTCGCGATTGGCTTTGAAGCACCTTCTGCTGGACTTGCCGCGATGGAGAACTGCGCCAGCAAGGCCGGCAACTACTTCGATGTCTCCGGTACCGAAATCAGCGCCGCTTTCGATGCCATCGCAGGGCAGATCACACTGCTCCGTCTTACAAATTGATAACCCCCAAGGTTTGTGAGTGACTATGTTTAACCAGTTGAAAAAGTTTCGCAAAAATCAGGATGGCAACGCCACGATCGAGTTTGTCTTCCTGTTTCCGATCATCATCTTCCTATTCTTGATGGGATTTGAATCGAGCTATTACATGGTGCGTAATGTGATGCTTGAGCGGGCCGTGAATGTCGCCGTTCGCGATGTGAGATTGAGTGACGGCAACATGCCAAGCTTCAATACGTTCCGCCAAAACATCTGCGATCAGGCTGCGATCCTGCCGGATTGTATGAATTCGCTGCAGGTTGAAATGGAACAGATCCCAATCGCGGTGGGCGGCGTCGATGCTGTCAAAGGCAGCATCAAATGCATCAACAAGAATGCTGCTGATTATCAGGATGGCGTCAACTTCGACATGGGTACGCAGAACACAATGATGGTTATCAAAGTCTGCGCACTGTCCGAACCGCTCTTCCCTTCAACGGGGCTTGGCGTGCGTATGCAACGCTTTGGCCAAGGCAAGTACGCGATTGTCACAACGGCGGCGTTTGTCACCGAACCGGGCGATCGTTCGATGGAAGACACGTCTGGTGGCATCAGCGCCGGCGGCTAACAATAACCGGGGGCGGTAGCCGCATTAGCGGCGTGTGAGTAAAAGGTTAGGATTTGAAGATGCGTTTCAATCCAATTGAGAAATTCAAGAAAGCCGAACATGGCGGTCTATCCGTCGAGGCCGTGCTAGCTGTGCCCATGCTGGTCTGGGTGATCCTTGCAACATTCGTTTTCTGGGATGGCTTCCGGACGATTAACGTGGCGCAGAAAGCGACGTTCACCGTGGCCGACATGCTGTCGCGTGAGACCGTTGAGATTGACAACAATTATCTGACAGCCGTCCACGAGACATTTGATTATCTTGCCGGCGAAACAGGTGGCAATGCTTTGCGTGTGACGGTCGTGACAAAGATTCAAGACCCGGTCACCAACATTGAAGAAATGCAGCTTGTTTGGTCGGAAGGCGTTGGCGGATTGTCTGGATATGACGATCTGACCATCTTGCAAAACCGTCTTCCAGACATCGCTGTTGGCGACCAGATGCTTGTGGGCGAAAGCGAACAGACCTGGGCGCCTGCATTTACCG
>JAPPOI010000007.1 GCA_028818055.1 Boseongicola sp. | reverse complement strand
GGTCAGAGGTCCAAAGAGCGCTCATATCTCGGTTCCGTCCAAGGCCGCTGTCGCAATACTTGCTTGTTCCACGTCATCAAAAGGAAGAACTGCGTCGCCGATTGTCTGTCCGGTTTCGTGCCCCTTTCCCGCGATCAAAAGCACGTCGCCAGCACCCAAGGCGTCAACACCGCGAAGAATAGCTTCGGCCCGATCGCCCACTTCCGAAACATCTGCTGCGCCTTTGCGAGCCCCTTTCAGAACTTCCGCTCGAATTGCTGCAGGATCTTCATTTCTGGGATTGTCGTCCGTGACGATCACCACATCGGCTTGGTCGGCCGCAGCTCTTCCCATTAATGGGCGTTTCGTAGCATCGCGATCGCCGCCTGCGCCGATCACCGCAACAAGCCGACCGAGAACATGTGGACGAATGGCACGAAGTGCAGAAGACACAGCGTCAGGAGTATGCGCATAATCAACGAATACCGTGGCACCATTCTTGCGACGCGCAGCAAGTTGCATGCGGCCACGGACTGTCTCTAAAGCATGCAACGCATCAAAGACGTCATCATGTTTCGATCCAGTCGCGATGCACAAAGCGGCTGCCACCAATGCGTTATCGGCTTGGAAACCACCGATAAGATTCATGCGAACCATATGGGTCTTCCCGGCCCATTCAAAACGGCATTCCTGACCGGTTCCGTCAAATCTTTGACCCAGAATGCGTAACGCAGCGCCTTCACCACGACCAACGGTCAGAAGGTCCTGGCCACGCGAGTCGACGACGTCAGCCATGCGAGGGCCCCACTGATCGTCGATGTTGATAACGGCACTTCCATCCTCGGGCAGCACCCGATTGAATAACCCTGCCTTTGCCCAAAAATAGTCTTCAAAATCAGTATGATAATCCAAGTGATCTTGACTTAGATTTGTGAATGCAGCGGCACCCAATCGCACGCCGTCCAGACGTTTTTGTGCAAGACCATGGGACGAAGCCTCCATCGCGGCATGGGTCACACCGGTGTCGGCAACTCGCGACAACATCCTGTGCAAAGTGATCGGTTCGGGCGTGGTGTGGCTCAAAGGCGCGGTAAATGCTCCTTCAACTCCGGTTGTACCAAGGTTGACCGCCTCCAGCCCAAGCTCGCTCCAGATTTGGCGTGTGAAGCTTGCGACACTGGTTTTACCGTTGGTTCCGGTCACTGCCACTACGGTTTCCGGTTGGGTTTCGAACCATAATGACGCGGTCATGGCCAGCGCTTCGCGCGCGTCCTCGACAACAACGACAGGCACGTCTGCTGCAGCCAGATCATCCGATGCCAAATCTGCCCCAATGCGGTCGGTCAAAATTGCCCCTGCCCGCATTCGAAGGGCGTACGAGATGAATTCAGCACCGTGAACATTGGTTCCCGGAACAGCACAAAAAAGGTGGCCGGGTTTCACATCCCGGCTGTCCACACAAAGTCCTGTAATTCGGGTATCGCCAGCTTCGCGCGAGGTTAGACCGAGCTCGACAAGGCTTTTTGTCTTGGCTCGGGTCTGCATGCTTGCCTCACTCGTTGTTGGACTGACTGACCAGTGTTACACCCGTCCGGCGGACAGATTCAACGCCCGGAGCCAAGCCCAAAAGAGGTGCGACGCGACGGACGACTTCGGCCGCGACAGGAACGGCTGTCCAACCTGCGGTGCGCCGTGGTTTCTGGCCGCTGGTTTCAACCGGTTCATCCAGTGTCACAACCAAAACGTACTTGGGATCATCATACGGGAAGACGCTCGCGAAGGTCGCGATCACCCGGTCTTCATAATATCCGCCTTGTGGTTTCGGTTTGTCCGCCGTTCCGGTCTTTCCGCCGACACGGTATCCAGGAACTTCGCCAAAACTCGCAGTGCCCCGCGTAACAACCTGTCGGAGCATTTCGCGGGCTTGTTTGGATGTATTTTCGCTGATCACGCGAGGACCAGGCCGATACGCGTCTTGCCGCAGAAGTGTTGGTTGGATTTGGAGACCGCCATTCAAAAGCGTTGCATAAGCGCTTGCCAGATGAAGCGGGCTCGCCGAAAGCCCATGGCCGTACGAGATCGTCATCGTCGAAATCTCGGACCAACGTGGCGGCAGAAGCGGCTTGGCACCTTTCGCTTCGATCAGTTCGACGCCGGTTGGGCGGAGCAGCCCAAGATCATCCAAAAATGCCCTCTGGCGATCCATGCCAATCTTCTGAGCGATGCGCGCAGTGCCAATATTCGACGACTTCACTATCACATCTTCAACAGAAAGAGCCTTTCCGTAGTTCCGCAGGTCGCGAATTTTGAACTTTCCCCACCTTAGAGGTCCAGTGATGTCGACCATGGTCGAGCGACTGACGATCTTTTCGTCTATACCCTGCGCCACCGCGAAAATCTTAAACGTCGACCCCAATTCATAAAGACCTTGGACCGCTCGGTTGAACAATGGCGAGTCGCCGGGATCACCCTGGGTCAATGGCCTTGGACGATCGTTTGGGTCGAAGTCAGGAAGTGATGCGAGCGAAATAATCTCACCCGTTTTTACGTCCATTAGAACGGCGGCGGCACCCTTGGCGTTCATCAGACGCATGCCGCCTTCCAAAACGCGTTCAACAGCGGCCTGAATCGTCAAATCAAGTGAAAGCGCCAGCGGGACGTCACCGCGACCGGGATCACGAAGTTCGTCGTCCATAGCCTTTTCGACACCGGCCACTCCGATCACTTCAGCTGACGAAACACCCTCGCGACCAAATCCCGCTCCACCCAGTACATGGGCAGCGACACGACCATTTGGATAAAGACGCATCTCTCTGGGACCAAACAACAACCCTGGCTCTCCAATGTCGAAGACCTGCTGTTGTTGTTCCGGACTGATACGGCGTTTGATCCAAACGAACTTGCGACCGCCCATGAAATGGCGCTTCAGACTGTCGAGGTTCAAGTCCGGGAAGATCTTGACCAATTCCTCAGCCGCACGTTCTGGCTCGATCATCAGCGGAGGTTGCGCATAAAGCGCGTGGGTCGACAGGTTCGTAGCCAGAATACGGCCATTGCGGTCGGTGATATCTGCACGCGCCGCGACTATTTGTGCGCCACTTGCAGCGATCCGGGGTTCGGCCGGTTCGGATCCTGCAAGCAGCGACATTTTGAGCCCCACGAGGAAAAAGGCACAAAGGAAAAACACCCCCAATATCAACAACCTACCTTCAGCACGCGCACGAGATGTGTTTCGTGCTTCCTCGTGACGTTGGCGAAGGTTTTCACGCTCGATCGCGTCCGGATTTTCTCCGTTCACACGCGCCTTCAAAATTTGCGCAAGGGGTCTGAGCGGCGTCCGGGTCATTTCGAATTCTCCAAACGACTCATGACTTCAATAGGAACAAAGATCGGAGGCAGCGGCTCAACCGGATAGGTGATTTCGTCGATGTGACCGAAGTGATCTGGCCGCAGTGGAAGCAATCCGAGTCGGACAAAGTTCATATCCGCCAAATCCGTCAAACGTTCAGGACGATTCAGATACGCCCACTCGGCGCGAAGCACACCCGCGCGCTCGCGAAGCAACGCAATTTCGGTACGTATGTCGCTGACCTCCCGCAGACTTGCCTGCGTTTCATAGTTTTGGCGATAGGCCCAAACAGCCAACGCCATAACCAGCAATCCAGTGAAGACATAGAGAATTGAACGCATCAGTTCCGGCCTCCGACACTTGGAAGTCCCAACCTCTTGCGATCAGAGGGACGTGCTGGCGCTGATGTACGCTGCCCAAGACGCAGCGTTGCCGATCGGGCGCGAGGATTACGCTTGAGCTCTTCGCTGGTAGCTTGAATGCCCTTGTTGCGCGCCGTGAACTGAGGCTCTGCGACTTCTTGTAAAGGCTGGTACCGGTTTGCGTTCCCAACTTTACCAGACTTTTCCTGAAAAAAGCGCTTAACGACACGATCCTCAAGTGAGTGAAAGCTCACAACTGCCAGCCAACCGCCCGGTTTCCAGGTACGTTCGGCGGCCT
>JAPPOI010000413.1:5678-17543 GCA_028818055.1 Boseongicola sp. | reverse complement strand
ACCTAATCTCAATTGTCCCGACCTGGACGCCCCCCAACGACGCCCAGTCAATATTGGATAGCGGGGATTTGTTGGCTCTATGGGATGATATTTTGCTCGACGTCTACGAGATTGCTTGATCTTAATCAGCCAACCTCGTCTCCGTAGATCAGATCGCCTCCGTGGCCACCATCGATGAAATCATCGCCTTCACCACCGCGGATGGTATCAAGACCAGTTCCACCATCGATAACATCGTCGCCGGCGCCCCCTTCAATTAGATCGTGCCAATCGCCGCCAAAAAGAATGTCGTTGCCCTCGAGACCATAGATCTCATCGTTTCCCGCCATGCCATCTATTGTGTCATCGCCCGTTCCTCCGAAGAGAGTGTCACTTCCGGGCCCGCCATTTAGCTGCTGATCGATGCTTAAGAGAGGGGGCCGATCAACATTCAAAGTTGAAGAATTTGAAAAGTCTGCCGCAGACAAAGAGGTTCCGTTATGACTTTCGATCGAAACAATCTCGCTGGCATAACTCAATACCACGCCATCTGAAGTCGGCGTGAACGTGATTTGGCTGACGTCATAAAGGAAATCAAAACCTGACAAGTCTAGGGAGTCTTGGACGGGATTATAGTCTGTGATCGAATCCGCGACGCCATCTTGCGAGAAGACAAAAAGGTCGGCCCCGTCCCCACCGGTTAGGGTGTCATAACCTTGCCCATCCCAAAGAATGTCATCACCGTCGTCGGCGGTGATTGCTTCACTCATGTCGCTACCGACGAGTTGATCATTGCCAATGGTTCCCACCAAGGCCGACCCATCCCCAACCAACACCGCCCCTAGCAACGACAAGTCGTGACTCATAACAGTTAGCCCCGTTTCGATGGAACTAGACGCATATATGTTCAGTTTTGTGCCTGCGATGTTTGTCGAAAGCCCTGAGACGCCTGTCAGCGTTGTTGCCGTGCTATCAGCAACGGATTCAAGGTGCACCATTCGCCCGCCAGGAAGCATGGTGAACAGCGACATGCCGCCGTCAGAACCTCCTGCCGCAACAAATACGAAGTCACCAAATTCAGACGCCGATACTTCGGTCGTCTGTTGAAAATACGTTCCAGTGCTATCCAGTATGTGATCTTTCAGAGAAAGGCTTCCTGTCGCGCTGATCATCAGGGAAGATAGCGAAGAAGACCCATACGACGCGATCAGTGCGTAGGTCGTTCCAAATTGCTCCACGATCGCAAGATCTTCGGGCGTACTAATTGGCAAACCCTCTGACGCACCCAACACGCCGGAAACCGACATACTACCGTCGGGCAAAATTTCTGTGACGGTAAGGCCATGCTCGCTGGCAGAACTTGTCACGACATACTGGCTTCCATCAACTATGACAGCAGCACTCGCACTGATATCCGCAAGGTACGCCAATGCGGTATCATTTAATCCCGAGGTCCAAGTAAGGCCCGGTCCCTCATCAAGGTAGACGTCCAATCCGCCGCCAACACGTCCAGAAACTATGGCGGGATGCCCTGCTAGCTCAACGAATGTCGGCGCGACCAAATCTGAGACCGATGCCAACGAATATTGCGACCCCAAGGTACCATCGGCATCGATGTCGACGAAATTTCCGGCCGCGCTTGGGTATCCGGCAACCATGATGGCCGGATCGCTGACATCACCATAGAAAGCTACCCCTGCTTCTGCGCCTACAACAAAGGAACCGGCAAGATCGAATTGGTTCGCCAGGGTCAGCGTTCCGTCGCCATTTATGGTGAGTTCGACGATCTCTCCGTCGGCTTTGGCCAAGCCGTACAGAACTGTGCGGCCCCCAATTTCCACAATAAGGAGGTCGTTCATCCCAAATGAAAGGCCGATGTCTGGCCCAGTCAGAACTTGATCCACAACCAGATGTGGCACCGTTCAACCCCCAAACGGAACAAAAACAGCAAAAAGACGCCCCAACTGAGGTTTTGGGCAATCATGGTTAAGAAAATCTTCACAGGGACGCATCTGAGAACCCCACCTACAGATCACATTTGCTTCCCATGGTCGGGGTTCATTAGAAAAGCGGGTATGTCCGGGACGGCACCTTCAATTTACTCAATGGACCTTCAAAACTATCCGACACCAATAGGACTCAAACATGATCACTGGAATTGACCACATTGTACTGACTGTCCGCGACATCGAGGCAACGGCGGCGTTCTACAAACGCGTCCTTGGAGTTGAAGCCATTACATTCGGTGCGGGGCGACGTGCATTGGTGGTCGGGCATCAGAAGATAAACTTGCATACCTTGGGAATGGAAACACGCAACCACGCCGCAATTGGCAGCGGCGACATTTGTCTATTGACGGATTTGTCTCCTGAACAAGTGGTCGAACGGTTGAATGACGAAGGTGTCAAAATCAATGAAGGGCCAGTGAAACGCAGCGGTGCAAATGGACCTATAACATCCGTCTACTTTGTTGATCCCGACGGGCATTTGATCGAAGTGAGCAGCTACGATTGACCAAATCGTCATTCTGCTGGCTTCGCGCGGCCAATCTGATAAATCGCTGGCATGCCGAATTCTGCTGACGTCGCATTTCTTACCGATCTTTTCCGCGCTGCTGTTGAGGCTGCTGATCCAAAGGCGGCCATGGCGCCACTGTTGCCCAACAAACCGAATGGACGAACCGTTGTCATTGGCGCTGGAAAAGGTGCCGCCCAAATGGCCGTCGCATTCGAGGAACTTTGGGACGGACCACTCGAGGGCGTTGTTGTCACCCGCTACGGTTATGCAGCGCAAACCAAACAAATCCGCGTTTTGGAAGCGTCGCATCCTGTTCCAGACGAAAATGGCATGGAGGCAACCCAAGCGTTGTTTGATGCGGTATCTGCATTGAACAAGGATGATTTGGTGATCGCACTTATTTGCGGCGGCGGATCGGCGCTTCTACCTGCTCCTCCAGAAGGACTTTCGCTGGCAGACGAGCAGGCATTGAATGAAGCGCTTTTGGCGTCGGGCGCACCCATCTCGGCGATGAACGCGATCCGTAAACAGTGCAGCCAAATCAAAGGTGGGCGTTTGGCAGCCGCCGCGCATCCGGCTCGAGTGATCAGTTATGTCGTATCGGACGTCCCTGGTGACGACCCTGCACAAGTTGCATCCGGCCCAACTGTGCCTGACGAAAGCGATCGCGCGAAAGCCATCGCCGCGATCGACGCCTATGGCATCAAACTGCCTGAGAATGTTCATTCTCACATCGAAACCACACCAGAAGCGCCCCACCCTGCCGACACGGAATTCGAAGGAAATGAAGTGCACGTGATCGCATCGGCGGCGATTTCGTTAGAAGCTGCGGCTGAGCAGGCAAGCAAATCAGGAACTACGCCCGTCATTCTGTCTGATGCCATCGAAGGTGAAGCCCGCGATGTTGGTCTCGTGCACGCCGCGATTGCACGAGAAGTTGCGACCAAGGACCGGCCATTCAGTACACCCGTTGTGATCCTTTCAGGTGGCGAGACGACCGTGACTATCCGAACGACGGGCGGCAAAGGTGGCCGAAATACCGAATTCCTTTTGGCTTTCGCAGGTGGCGTTGAGAATTTGGAACTGACCGCCCTGTCTGCGGACACTGACGGAATTGACGGCTCCGAAGACAATGCGGGTGCCTTTGCAGACGGTACGACCTGGCAACGACTTAGATCTGCAGGTTCAGACCCGTCAAAGCTATTAGCGGATCACAATGCGTGGACGGCTTTTGACCTTGTTGGAGATCTGTTTGCCCCGGGACCGACCGGTACCAACGTGAATGATTTTCGCGCGATATTGATCAAAGATCAGCAGGTATAATTCATTCCCAGACGTCCGCCATCAACATAGATGGTCTCTCCAGTGATGTAACTGGCTTTGTCCGAGCACAGAAACGCGACAGCATCCGCAATCTCTTTTGCTCCACCAAGCCGTTGGAGCGGGGTTCGAGACATTATCATTTTCATTGCGTCCGGGTTTGCGTTCACTCCAGCGAGCATCTCGGTGTCGATCGATCCGGGTCCTACGGCGTTCACGCGGATATTGTGAGGGGCCAGAGCTAGAGCCGAGGACTTAGTCAGCTGCATGACTCCTCCCTTTGATGCGCAATAAGCGGGAATAGAGGGGATCGCTACTTGCGCGTTGATCGAGGACATATTGACGATTGCGCCCTCAATTTTGTGCTCGACCATCGATCGCGCGGCCCTTTGCGTCGCAACGAAAACACCTTTGACGTTGATGTCCATCACACGTTCGAACGCCTCAAGGTCGTACGTGAGGAAGTCGCCCGGCATCGCCACACCTGCGTTGTTCACAAGGATTGAGACAGGGCCGAACTTGGCTTCGATGTCGTCAAACATTGCCAACACCGCACTTGGGTCACCCATATCACAAGCAAAACCTGCTTCCGCACCCAGTGAAAGTGCTGCCTTTTCCACGCCTTCTGCATTGATGTCGGCCAGAATGATCTTGTGTCCACCTGCCTTAAGAGCCTCTGCACAAGCGTATCCGATCCCCTGTGCACCACCGGTCACAAGCGCAATTGATTGATCTGCCATGTATCCTTCCCCCGTGGTGTTTTGCATCACCACTTCTAAGCGTCTTCTCGTCGGGAAATACCCAGTAAAGACATCGCTCGCAATCGCAATGGTTGTAGTCTTCTACAGATCCGCCGCCTGACTATGACGACTTTGGGGCAGCGAAATTTTCGGTTTGGCGCAACTTGCGAACCAATCTCTGCTAAATTTTCCTGTTATTTCTAATTTGAAAACAGTGTTTTCGAGGCCGATACACGTCATTTCCCGTGAAAAACAACATAAAATCTAGCGAAAATCTTGGTTCATAAACCCCTTTTCCCGCCTCATTCTTATCAAATTATGACCCCAAACCCGCATTAACCATCTGTTCAGTTGTTCATCGAATGGCACTCGCCCGAGATGGCTAACCAGGGGAGTTGGAAAAGTGCGAAGGAACGAGGTCATCGACCTGCGCAACTATCGTGCAGAAGATAATGCGGACGCCGATCCGAATGATCCGGGGCTTGTCGAGCTGCCGACCGGCACGACTCTCTTGCACGGCCAATACAAAATCACCGGTTTTCTGAACAGCGGTGGCTTCGCCATTACATACAACGCGACTGACAGCCTAAATCGTCCCGTCGTCATAAAAGAATGCTTTCCCAACATCATGTGTAGCCGGAATGGCAAAGCGGTCGCACCGCGCGTCCCCGGCTATGCGGAAGAGTTGACGGATCTGATCGAGCAGTTTGAAAAAGAAGCTCACAGTCTTGCCGCACTGAAGCACCCAAACATCGTGCACGTGCACCAAGTTTTCCGCGAAAACGACACGGCCTATATGGCCATCGACTTTATTGACGGGCCAGATCTTCTGGACGTGATCGAAAATTCGCCAAAGCGCATCGCGCCGGAAGAAATTATTCGTCTCACGCACAGCATGTTGCACGCGATCAAGTACATCCATGACGAAGGGATGCTTCACCGCGATATCTCGCCCGACAACATAATGATCGATACCAGAAGCGAGCCGGTACTAATCGACTTCGGTGCAGCACGGAAAGCTGTAACCACGTCCAACCGCGTGATCTCGCGGATGAAATTTGTAAAAGACGGATACTCGCCACAGGAATTCTATCTCGAAGGCGCAGAACAAGGCGCGTTCAGCGACCTCTATTCGTTTGCCGCATCAATGTATCACGCAATCGCAGGCGTTCCGCCGGTCGACGGTCAACGTCGGCTTTCTGCATTGGCTCAGAAAAAGCCTGATCCATATGAAAAACTTGCTGGTCAGATCAAAGGGTATCCGGGCGGATTTCTCGAAGCGATCGACGCAGCCCTGTCTGTGTCTCCGGCAAAGCGTCCCCAAAGCGCAGATGACTGGCTCGCAAGACTACCTGCTTACAGAAAACGGGTTTCCGTAGCCGACCGCGTAAAAACTGCCATCCAATCCACGGCAACCAACACGCTCAATGTTGCTTCTGCGATTACATCACCTGTCCCGACGGCGAATGAACTTGAGCCTCAGGGCGAATTGGCCGCGTACAAAAGGCAAGTCCGCGGAGGCCGACGCCGCATGCTCACTATGCTGGGCGTCGCGGCCGCGATAGCACTCGTTGGCGGCTATTGGGCATATACAGGACCATTCTCAGCTCAGAGCTCTGGCGCTGCTCCACAGGTCGATACGCAGCCCGTGGCACAAAGTGAGCTGCCTACACTTTCGGTTGCCGCAATTGACAGTGCGATTTCGATCAATGGCATTGGCGGCCCAGATTCCCCAATCAACTTGACCGTTGAGCCAAATGAGTTGTCAAACATTGCCGCGTTGGCATTGCCACAGTCTATCTTTGATCGGAAACCGCCGGTTCAAGTTTCGAGTACAACAGCAAATGGTGCTCCGACCAATTTCTCAACTGTTGATCCGGTACTTTCAGCAGACAAACGTCCGGCTCCACGCCCGGTACTCGATCTGGCTTTGTATCTCCCCAACGTAGCACCAAACATTACGCTCCCGTTTGTAGCTGAAGCATCATTCTCGTTCGCCCATGCGGCTGCAATAGATGACGGCATCAAGCTACCGATCGGCAGCGGGTTCTCGGGAACGCCTGAGCCAAGTCAAGCCTTCGACCTAAAGCCCGAACAGAATGCCGTCTTCGACACAACGCCCCCGCCACCTCCTTCGCCTGCCAAGCCAGGACCAGTTTCTGCGACCCAAATCGCAGCTTCGCATTGGGACGTGCGGATGCCATTCGAAGAGACTCTGATCCAAGTACGGAACGCTCACACCGCTCAAATTTCTGAACTCTCGCAGAACGCGGATCTCAGCATTTCAGGCGATTGGATTGCTCAGAATGTCGTCATTTACTCTTTGAACGACAAAGCGCTTGAACCGAATACACCAATTTCGAGCCATTTGCTCAATGACCTCACAATCGACCCTGACGGATACACGCGTGCGACAGTGCGTTATCGCGATCCGGTAAGCGGCCAAATTGATCGGGGACTCATTGCGGTACCTGTTTACCGCGACATCGTCTTGTCTGACCAAACGCGGCTTGTCTCCGAAGTAAAAGACAGTGCCTGGCAAGTTCGCGTGGTCGCAAGTGAAGCAACGAACGGGTTCCAGACCGGCGACGTCGTCGTTCAGGAAGTTTTGTCCGGTACTGAAATCCAGACACACGACGATCTTGAAAAGGCATTCATCGCAGTTATCGCAGCAGGTCTCGAAACAGCAGAGTTCAACGTCTTCCGAGCTGGCGCTCTGGAACGGATTGCGGTCCCGCTTTCACGGGCGATCGCGGAATAATCGTCGGGGCACGGAAATATGTATGACATCGCAGCAGTAATCGATCAGGGAAAACGCGAGCGCCAGGAAGACGCGCTTGCATTTGGTCTTCATGACGACAGATCCCCTGGGTTTATCGTTTTGGCTGACGGCATGGGCGGTCATGCCGCTGGCAGCACCGCCAGTGGCATTGCTGTTGCTTCTGTCCACGACGAACTTGCCGATGCACTGGATGCCGGCTTGCCCGAAGACGACAAGATTGCAAACTTACTTCACAGCGCGACGCTTCGGGCAAATACCTCGATTGCTCAGTATGTCGCCTTCAACCAGGAAGCCGAAGGAATGGGAACAACAATCGTTGTTCCGCTCCTGACCAAAGACAAATTGCATTGGGCGTCGGTGGGAGACTCTCCGCTTTACCACTACCGAAACGGAAGCCTTACACGGCTTAACGAAGACCACTCGATGGCCCCTGCCTTCGACTTCTTGGCCGAAGTTGGGTTGATGGACGAAGAGGTCGCTCTTTTTCATCCCGATCGAAACTGTCTGACGTCAGCTTTGGTCGGCGAGGACATTCCCAAGATCGATGTCAGTTCGTTGCCAGTTCAGCTGCAGCCAGACGACGTTATTTTGGCTTGCAGCGATGGCCTGCTCTTCATCAGTGATGAAGAAATTCTCAATATTTTGGACGCCCACAAATCCGAGGATAGCACGGCAATTTCTGACGCTCTGTTGGCAGAAATCAAAGAGCTCGATCACCCCGCACAAGACAACGTCTCAATCGTTGTCGTCAAGGTTCTCAAACCTGATTAATCACGTTTTCTGTTTCATCGTAGCGAGTTGAATTGGTTGCTTAAATTCCCATCAAAACAAAGGGATACCAACGATGAAATTTTTTGCAGCGGCAACGCTGATACTCTTAACGGCCTTCGTTCACGCCCCGTCAGAAGTGCAGGCCCAAGAAGCCTGCGAATTCTATCGGGTCAAAAAGGGAGACTCTCTTGTAGAGATCGCGAAGGCAGCTTACGGCGATGACGATTATCGCCGGATCTGGCGCAGCAATCGCTCAGAAGTTGGACGCAATCCAAACATACTTCGAGTTGGCCGCGTCCTTCGGCTTCCATGTTTGGACGGCACGCTTCCTGAAGCCACCGGAGGTGTGACAATCACGGCGACTGACGGTGAAGCAGTCAGTTTCGTGACCGCCAATGGATATCTTCCTTACACTGACGAGAGTCTCAGTCGCCAAGGCATTATTACCGAGCTTGTCCGCACCGCCATGTTCCGTGCGTCCCCAAAGAAGAACGTGGAGATCGTGTTCGTAAACGACTGGGCGGCGCACATGGAAACGTTGCTTCCACGCCAAGCTTTCGACGCGAGTTTCCCTTGGACAAGACCTGGATGCGAAACGCAGAGCGAACTCACTCAAACCGAGCGTTACGCCTGTGAGAACTTTCTCTACTCGGATCCATTGTATGAAATCGTAGATGGGTTTTTTGCAAAATCCGGCTCGGGTTTCGAAGCTGTCATCAGCTGGGATGGTCTAAATGGCGCCCGCATCTGCCGGCCAGAAGGCTATTCAACGAGCCATTTGGAAGAAGTTGGGCTAATGCCTCCAGCGATCTCACTAATTACGCCGGATACGACCCACGCCTGTTTTGAACTATTGATGAAGGGCCAGGTGGATCTGGTTGCTTTGGATACTCGTTCTGGTGAACGCGTTAAGCGGGACCTTGGACTAACGTTCGACGTTATCGAGAACCCGCACCTCTTCAGCATCCAGCCGCTGCAGGTGGCTTTTCACAAAGACAATCCAAACAGCGAAACGCTCATTTCTGAAATAAATCGTGGCATCGCAAATATGCTTCAATCTGGAGAATGGGCAAGCATCGTAACCGAGGGACTGCAAACGCAGGCACTGGTGAACTGATGAGGAAAGCAATTTTAGACCACCGAATGTTTCGCCGAAGGCAAAGCCGAAACGTCGACCCCAGTCAAAATGGCAAATTCAACGGACGACTGGCACCTACCAATCCCTATCGAAAAAGAGACATGAACATGAAACGCACATTTTTAATCTCGAAAACGATCTTGGCAGCTGCCTTTGCAGCGACCATGCTCCCCAGTTCTGCAACATCCCAAGAGTCTTGCACTGTTTATTCGGTCAAGTCAGGTGACACATTGGGATCAATCGCCGAGACCGCATATGGAACGTTTGATTACCAGCAGATCTTCAACGCCAACCGAAACGCGATCGCAAACCCAAATGAGATCGAAATTGGCACGGTACTAAGACTTCCATGTCCTGATGGAAGCTTGCCAGATTCTAGCTCGGCTCAGGAAATCATTGCCGCTCAGGAGGCTGCGCAACAAGCGCTTCCGAAAACGAGCAGCAAGTTTGAGCCACCGATCAAAATCGTCACTGCAAACGGTTGGGCACCCTTCGTCGGCGAAAGCTTCAAAGACGGTGGCATGCTCGTCCGTCTTGCCACCACCGCACTCAACCGCGGTGGCAACTCGCGCGAATTCAATGTGAGCTTTGTGGACGACTGGGGTTCTCACTTGTCGACATTGCTTCCACTTGGCGCGTTCGACGTGTCAATTGCGTGGTACCTGCCCGATTGTACAAAGATCGATCTCTTGTCGGAGGCAATGCGCAAGCGTTGCACCGAATTGGACGGTTCTTTGCCCATCTATGAAACCGTGGTTGGTTTCTTCTCGATGGAAGGAAACAGCTACCAAGAGGTTCGCAGCTATGCCGACTACGCTGGAGCTCGCATTTGCCGCCCTGAAGGCTGGTTCACTTTTGACCTTGAAGAACAGGGTCTGATCGAACCGGTTGTGACCATGGTGGTTCCAAAAACGGTCAACGAATGTTTTGAGATGATGGAGGCAGGCGAAGTTGATGTTGTGCCGCTGGAAATCGAAAGCGTTGCTGGCGCGTTGAAGGAACTGGATATGACCAGCAAGGTCGCGCAGAATCCGTACCTTACAAACTTGCTTCAGCTTAGCTTTGTCACGCACAAAACCAACCCACGCGGCCGCGTGTACCTTGCTTTGCTCAACCGTGGCTTGACCGAAATGCGTGAATCTGGCGAATGGTACGCCATCATTTCTGACAGTCTCGCTGAGTTTAACGCTCTGACAAACTAATCGAGATCAAGACGCTGAAGGCCCGCTTTCGAGCGGGCCTTTTTCGTTGGGTGTTCAGATCAACTCAACGACAGTCTTTGTCACTGCCTTTGTGCCCATGTCCCCGCTAAACTCCATTGGGCGAAGGGAATTGCTTTCAAAGCCAGCCTGCACAGCATCCTCAACCAATTCTGCAGCCCTGCCGAAAGCTTCGTTACCGGATTTTTCGGCCAAATAATCCAGCATCATCGCGCCACTCAAAATCGCAGCGAGCGGGTTGGCTTTGTCTTCACCCATAATATCTGGCGCGCTGCCATGTGCGGGCTGGAAAAGACCATGCTCATCACCAATTTCCGCGCAAGCAGCCATGCCCATTCCACCGACCAAACCACCGGCCAAATCGGACAGGATGTCACCAAACATGTTCTCCATGACCATGACATCAAAATCCCACGGCGCCCGAATTAGGTTTAACGCCTGGGCGTCGACATAAGCATAGTCAGCTTCGGCGTTGGGGAATTCGGCGGCGATCTCGTCGAAAATCTTCCGGAAAAACGCCATCGACGCAAAAACATTTGCCTTATCCACACAGGTCACACGGCCACGCTTGCCTTTTGCTTTGCGTCGTTCAGCCAGTTTGAAGGCAAACCTGTGCAGCTTCTCGGTCGTTGGACGCGTTATTCTCAGTGTGTCCCGCACTTCTTCATCGCCGCGAATGTCACTCCGACCATGCGTCGAGGCAGAGTAAAACAAACCTTCGGTGGACTCGCGCAAAATGACCATGTCGATCCCTGCAGCCCGCGGATCCGCCAATCGCTGCGGCGCATTCGGATAGGCTGCATTGACCGGCCTAACACCAGCATAAAGTCCGAAAGTATCGCGAAGCCGTAAGTGAGGTGCAATTTCCGTGCCATCCGCGTGGCGAATTGCCGGAAGTCCGATCGCACCAAGGAAGATCGCGTCCGCTGCACCGGCTCTCTCTTCACCGTCTGGCTCGATATCACTTCCGGTTTCAGCGAAGTATCCAGCACCTGCCAGAATGTAATCGTAATCCAAAGTCGGTGCACCGGATTTTGAGATTGCCGCATCAACGACTTCAAGCGTTGCATCGGTTACGTCTTGGCCAATGCCGTCGCCTTTGATGACCGCAATTTTCATCAGAATAACGTCCTGTGCTTTCGAGGTTTTTCAATCCACTAAGCCAGATTGACCAGATTTTCCAGTGACTAATGTTTGCGCTGACATTCCGCTTGGTCACATCTGCCTCCACGCATACTTTGATTGACTCCACCAAGCGAAGTCGGCTTAGTCCGCCACGAAAGCAAATAGTGCGTCACCAGGAGGAGTTTTTCCCAATGAAACTTAAGCAATTTGCACTTTCGGCATGCTTATCAATCACGGCGGCCGGGGCGGCAATTGCCGATGAACTCAGATTTG
>JAPPOI010000413.1:0-5668 GCA_028818055.1 Boseongicola sp. | reverse complement strand
GCAGCATACAGATCTGTTTGTTGGTTGGGCAGAAGCGGTCAAAGAAGCTTCTGATGGTGAAGTAGACGTTACAATTTTCCCAGCGCAAACCTTGGGTAAGGCACCAGCAGGCTACGACAATGCCAAAAACGGGATTGCCGACATCGCGTGGACTGTAAATGGCTACACTGCGGGACGTTTCCCATTAACCCAGGTCATCGAACTTCCAGGGCTGTTTGAAAAGGCAGAAGTCGGTTCTTGCGCACTTCAAAAACTCTATGACTCCGGCGCGTTGGACGAAGAATATGCCGAGACGCGTCCAATCTTTTTGCACGTTCATGCGCCCGGTCATATCCACACCAAAGATAAACCGGTGAAATCCCTGTCTGATCTTCGTGGATTGAAAATTCGCCGACCCACTGCAGTCATTGGTACGCTTCTGACTGAGCTTGGCGCAGAACCAGTCGGTTTGCCTGCACCCGCTATCTACGAAAACCTGCAAAGAGGCGTGGTCGACGGATACATGCTTCCTTGGGAGGCAATCCCAGGGTTCCGCTTGAACGAATTGACGAACTATACAACCGTGTTTGGTCTTTATTCGTCGGCTTTTGTGGCGACGATGAACAAAGATGCATACGAACGTTTGTCTGACGCGGGCAAGAAAGCGATTGACGAGAATTCCGGCATGAAATGGGCGCTGATCGCGGGCAAAGGCTTCGACGACAGCGACACGCGGAACTATCCAATCGTCGTCGAGAATTCAGAGGTTCACCAAATTCCTGACAGCGAGCGTGCTGAATGGGATGCAGCGGCTGAGCGCGTGAAAGAAATCTATCTGTCTGAGCTTGAAGCCAAAGGGCTTCCTGGCGAAGAGACATATGCCGCAATTCAAGGGTATGTCGCGGAATGCCGGGACATGCTTGATTGATCTGAGACCCTGCAAACTAGTGGCGCGTCGGCATTGCAAACTTGCCGCGCGCCTTTCACTTTGAAACCATGTCGAATGTTCTGAACGGCGTTTCGCGCGCACTTCGCGCAACTTGTCTTATCATCGCCGTTCTGGCGACGATCTTTCTATTCAGCGTTGTGGCGTACAGCATCCTTGGCCGCGCCATTTTTGACCTAACCGAAGGCGGCGTAAATTTGATGCTGTTCGGAGCGATTGAGCTGGCCCAGTATTCGTTGATGATTTCGATTTTTGCCGCCATTCCTGCGATGCTAGGAAGTGGGCTGATCCGCGTAGATATCCTCAGCAGACAGTTTCCTGATTGGCTCAACTTTATATTGGATCGATTGTGGTTGGCCCTAATTGCTGGCTTTGCCGCAATACTGACCCAGAAGTTCTTTGGCGAAGCGGTCACAACATTCAGTCGAGGCGATGAAACCCAGGACTTGCGTATCCCTTTGTGGATTTTTTACGCGATAGCCGCGTTTGAGTGCGCGATGCTGACAATCCTTTCGTTGCTCAGCATCCTAGGTGCTGAGACTGAAGTTGAGAGCGTATCCAGCTGATGGATTTCCTGACTATTGGCATCCTATCACTTGGCGTTCTCCTAGGCGTTGTCTTGCTGGGATGCCCGGTGGGTTTAGCAATGATCATTGTCGGGTTTGGCGGCTTCGCTGCAATGATCGGAACCTCACCTGCGTTAAGTGTGCTTGAAACGGCCGCATGGGAAACCGCGACGAACTATTCGTTCACGATTGTGCCGCTGTTCATGCTGATGGGGAACCTCATCTCGGAAAGCGGAATGGCACGCGATCTGTTCCGTGCGTCCGAGCGCGTGACACGTGGATGGTCGGGCGGCATCGCCGCAGCAGGTGTGACGGCAAGCGCTGCCTTTTCAACGATTTCAGGTTCGTCTCTTGCGACGGCTGCAACGATCACGCGCGTCGCTTACCCCGAGATGATGGCCCGAGGGTACGACCAAAGGCTTGCTGCGGGTTCACTTGCTGCGGGTGGAACATTGGGCATCATGATCCCGCCCTCAATTGCACTTCTGCTCTATGCCCTGATCACTGAGCAATCTGTTGGAAAGATGTTTCTTGCCGGCATTCTTCCGGGGCTGCTCGCATATTCCCTGTACATGATTACGATTTTGATCGTGAGCAGGTTTTGGACCACGGGTGACAATAGTGGATTGGGTGAGGAAACAAGTCTTGGCAAAGCGCTTCGGCTATTCGTTCCAACATTTGTATTGTTTGGCTTGGTCATGGGCGGACTATATGGCGGATTTTTCACGCCGACCGAAGCTGGCGGAGCCGGAGCACTTTTCGCACTCGTCTACGCCATGTGGCGCGGTATCGGCCGTGACGGGCTTATGCGTGCTTTGCGCAATACAGTTGCTGCGACCGCTGGAATTTTCCTGATCCTGATTGGGGCTGAAGTTTACGGATTTGTGGTCTCGACTTCCCAAATCTCGTTCGCGTTGTCTGACTATATGCGCAATTCTGGTCTGGAGCCTTGGCAAGTCTTGGCGCTGATACTTGCATTTTACATCGTGCTTGGCTGCTTCATGGAAAGCTTGGCCATGATCTTGCTGACTATACCGATCTTTTTTCCGGTCGTTGTCGAGGCTGGGTATGACCCGATCTGGTTCGGGATCATCGCGGTTGTGACTGTTGAATTGGGGCTGATCACTCCGCCTGTCGGAATGAACCTGTTTATGGTCAAGTCATCGGCGCCGGATCTTGAACAACGCTCTATCATGATTGGTGTTCTTCCTTTTGTGGTCAGCGACATTATTCGCCTTGGGCTTCTGATCGCATTTCCAGCGATTGCTTTGACGCTCACCTGATTGCGGCCCGCAGTTTCACGGATGCAGTCGGACACAAATTGTCAGGCTCAAAACCAACTTCAATAGGCCTGGAAACAAGGCGCATTTGGAAAATCATGGGTTTGATTTTGTTGGTCGCTGGTGTCACGGTGCATTCAGATTGACATCAATTCCAAAGGTTTCTCATGCCCGACGTATCTGTTGATCCTTCTGGACAGTTCCTGACGCTCACCCTTCCAAACGGGTCTCACCGTTTCCATGCGATATGGCTTCGGGACAACGCCCAAGACCCGGAAACACGCAGTACTGGAAATGGGCAGAAGCGCATTACGCTAGGAGCCATTCCAAGCGATATCGTAATCGATGACGCCAACATCACCGACGACGGCAAACTAACCATTCGATTTCTGCCTGAAGCCAAGAACGTTTCCTTCGATCCTGTTTGGCTGTCCCAGAACTCCTATGATCGGCAAGGAACCAACACGCGAGGATGGCTTAATCCTGACGTTCAGCTTTGGGATGCGAAGTCGATGCCCGCGGCTCCCTGCGCCGACTACACAGAATTGAAGTGCGGGAGCGCAGAGCTTGGGAAATGGCTTGGCGACATCGTCCGATACGGCTTTGCAAAGATCGAAAATTCGCCAGCCGAACCTGGTGCACTGTTTGGCATTGTGGACTTGTTCGGCCATGTTCGTGAGACAAACTACGGTCGGCACTTCGAAGTACGGACAGAAATCAACCCCACCAATTTGGCTTTCACAGGACTTGGCCTTCAGGCGCATACCGATAACCCTTACCGGGATCCCGTGCCGACCGTTCAAGTCCTTCATTGCCTCGAAAGCTCCGCCGCAGGCGGGGAGAACATGGTTGTCGACGGTTTTGCTGCAGCCCTTCGTTTAAAGGATGAAAACCCAGAGTGGTTTGATCTGCTCGCCGACTATTGCGCCCGATTCGAATACTCTGGCGAGAAAGGCGTTGTTTTGACCTCTCGCCGTCCCATGATCGAGCTTGCGCCCGACGGAGAGCTAATCGCCGTGCGCTTCAACAATCGGTCGTGTGCAGCGATTACGGATGTGCCTTTTGAAAAAATGGCAGACTATTACGCGGCTTATCGAAGGCTTGGTGAAATTATCGACGATGAAGCCATGGAAGTGACGTTTAGGCTTGAGCCAGGGGAAGCCTTTGTGGTCAATAACTCGCGCGTTTTGCATGCCAGAAAAGCCTACTCGGGTCATGGCACTCGCTGGCTCCAGGGATGCTATGCCGACATGGATGGTGTGAGATCGACTTATCACGCAATTCAACGCACCTTTTCCAATGAGGCTGCAGAATGAGACCCGACATTGAACAGCTGAATAGCGAAAACATCGTGGACTTTATTGGTTCGATTTTTGAGCGTCGCGGGGGAGAAGAGTATTTGGGCGAACCTGTGACGATGGGCGAACATATGTTGCAAGGCGCAACCATCGCTGAACGAAATGGTCAGCCAGAAGAAATCATCGTCGCGGCGCTTTTGCACGACATTGGTCACTTCACCAGTGAATTTGGCACCTTCACAATGGACGACACCACGGACCGGCATCACGAGGATGCTGGCGCCAGGGTGCTTGAACGGTTCTTCCCTTCCGTCGTTACCGATTGTTGCCGTTTTCACGTCGCAGCAAAACGCTATCTTTGTGCAACCAAGCCCGAATACTTTAAACGTTTGTCCGAAGCCTCAATACATTCTCTCCACCTTCAAGGTGGACCGATGAGCGACGAGGAAGTCGAAAAGTTCGAGGAAAACCCGAACTTGGCCAAAATTATCGCAGTTCGATACCTTGATGAGGCTGGCAAAGTCGAAGGAATGGAAACACCAGATTTTTGGCACTTCGCACCGATGGTTCAACGACAAGTCGACAAACACTGCGAGTAAAAGCAGGCATAGTCCCAAGTTGTCGGCGATTTTGGTCGAAAGGTCTTTGAGCTTAGGCGGGAACAGCTTCCAGAAGCTCTTTCCAGCGATGGCACGACACCTCGTGGCCCGATCCATCGCCTTCTAGTTCAGGCTCCTTCGTCTTGCAGACATCGATGGCATGCGGGCAACGGGTATGGAACTTGCACCCCGGTGGTTGGTTAGTCGGTGATGGAATCTCGCCTTCCAGCTTCTGCGCCTTTCCACGATCATCCGGATCCAGCGATGGAATGGCCGAGAAAAGTGCCTTGGTGTAAGGGTGGCGAGGTCCGGCAAAAAGCTGGCGCGTAGGCGCGGTCTCAACCAGCCGGCCCAGATACATGACCGCAACGTGGTCACAAGTATGCGCGACGACCGATAGGTCATGACTGATGAACATAAAGGTGATGCCAAGGTCGCGCTGCAGCTCTTTTAGCAGGTTCAACACATCCGCCTGAATCGAAACATCAAGGGCGGCAACGCTTTCATCAGCTACAACAAATTTCGGGTCACATACGAGAGCGCGAGCAATGGATATTCGCTGTCGCTGGCCACCCGAGAATGCGTGCGGGAAACGGCGCAGGTGCTCGAGATTCAACCGACATTTCGCAGCGATCTCGCGAACTCGTTCGTCCGTTTCCTGACGGCTGCTTGTAAGCCCCATTACCTCAAGCGGCTCGGCAATAATATCGCGAACTGTCATCCTGGGTGACAAGGCCGCGTAAGGGTCCTGAAAGATCAGCTGCGCACGTTTTCGGTAGTCCTTGAGTTCATTTTTGCCAATTTTTTCTAGGTCATAGTCGACTTCACCATCTGAATAGTGAGCCGATCCACCGGTGATTGGCACCGCATTCAACAACGCACGCCCAAGCGTTGTTTTACCTGATCCGGACTCTCCGACCAGGCCAAAGAAACTACCCTTGTCGATGTGGACAGTAACGTCATCTACAGCCTTCAACACGAAAGTGTTGCAAAGACCCTT
>JAPPOI010000040.1 GCA_028818055.1 Boseongicola sp. | reverse complement strand
ACGTCTGTCGTTCCCGGTCGTCCCATTTGATGGGATAAGGCGTCACATCCACGGCCAAAGACGGCACCGTATTGTGTTTTCCGTCCGGCCACCGGACCTGGCTTTTCCCTTCAGCAACCATCTGGTTTTGGCGGTCTTTGTCTCGATGCCCTTCAAGGATGGTACAATCAAATTCCCGTACCACCTCATAGAAAACCCGCTGCAAGAGTGGATGACAGGAGGAGAGCTTGGCGATGGATTTCTCTGAAAACGCAGACATCAGTGGATCCCTCCGAACAACTTCAACTTGATCGCAAGCCCGGCCATTAAGGCCAACAACAAACCTGTTGTGACCAGCCGAACGATCGTTGACCAGGCCGTATGTCTGGCGGCACGGAAAGCCCCCAGAAGAGAGCGCAGGTCGCGGATATCGCCAGCTGCGTCCTCATCGACCAGCCCAACATTGGCAAGCGCCCTCTTGGCCCCTCTTTCAGCCGCCAATTCCAGCAATTCTTCAAATTCCTCATCGGGCATGCGGATATGCCCGTCTTCCATGGACGGTCCGTTCATGTGTCGGTTCCTTAATCGATTTTGGTTTAAGCGCCGTCGCGACGCATGGGGCCATCGATGGCCGTCGCGATCTTGCCAGTGATCATCCAGAGCGCGCCGGTCAGCATGGCGACGTTGTAGGTAAAGCTGTTGTCACAGGCCCGACGCCAGTATTCACCCTCAAGATACATGCATGCCCCTTTGCACAGCTGAACCACGGGGCAACGTCGGCACTCCTCACGCAGCGACCAGTGCGTCGCCTTTGTGAGACGCACCTCATTAACGTCATCTACGTGTCCGATCTTATGCGCGGCATCTCCGGTGTTTTGGCAGGTATAAACATTGCCCTTTAGATCGACCGCGATGTTGTCTTCCCGATCCATGCCGCACTTCTGGCCAAGCGTTGAAGCGGGCCGGGACTGAGCTAGGGAATTGAACCAGTCCTGGAGCTTCATCCAGACGGTCGAAACAGCGAGTGCGCTGCCGTCCATGATCTCGCCGAGCAGCGCCAGTCGTACCTGCTTGTGCTCGTCGACCGTTGATGGTGACAGCATTAGACCTGCCGGATCATATGGAAGCAGCAACTCTTCGGTGCCGACCACAACGGATGGCTCACCTGTGGCCTTGATGAACCATTCGCGTGCCATGGCCAAGCTATGGTGGTCACGGGTCAGGACCACATTGAACGAAACCTTCCCCTTGGGGTGCAGGCGGGCAAACAGCGCGCGTATCGCCGCCGCTTTTTCCGGGTCTTCGAACGGGTCCGGGCCCCGCAGGGACTGACCAGGCCCGTCGTGAGAGACCGCAACGGCGAAGTCCAGACGGTCGAGCCAATCGATCCTTTCTTCGTCGAGGACTGAACCGTTGGTGATGACCGAGAGCTCCGCGTTCGGCCACCGGCCCTTGATGCCCTCGGCTAAGGGTTTTAGCTTCTTCCAATAGACGAATGGCTCTCCGCCCCAGAACTGAATATTGGTGCCGGCTCCTTTGCCATCCCTGCCGCCATCCCACCAAGCCCCCAGATTGGCAAGAAAATGGTCAACGTCGCCGAGGTCTGTCGCCTCTTCCTGACCAACTTGGCTCGCTTGACCGCAATAGGCACAAGAGTAGTTACAGCGAAACCCCAGTGAGACCTTAAGCTTTCGAACGCAATGCGTCTTTCGGCCGGGCTGATCAGGGCTTATAACCTTTGCCGCGTCCCACGCCCGTTCTTCGTCCGTATAAACAAAACCGACCGGGGATAAATCCACCGATCGGCCATCTTCATGAGTGAGAGAGGAAATGTCCGGGTCGTATAGAACCCGTTCGGTATCCCCGTCAGGATCGGTGAGCGTGATGGTATAAACCGCCATGACGTAGTCCTTCTTGTTGAGCGATCCAGCTGAATATTTCGTGTTTGGCCTTGGCCAGACGGCAGTCCACCTCATGAGTGCGACTGCGATGACAGTTCCCCCGGCACCAATGGTTGATCGCGCAATTTCGGCAGTTCTCCGTTTCAACAAAGCGCGCAGCGGAGGCTTCCGCGCTCTGCTCGGCTTTCGTTCGACCAGTCTTGAACATCTCGCCGGTCTTTAGCGATCGATCGACGCTGTGGTGACAGACATAGCGGTTGCCCGAGAGATCAACGGACACATGATCGCTTCCGTAACAGAGCGGCTCGATAACACTGTTTGAACGCGTCATGGCCTCGCGCCATTCCTGATACGGCCCTTCCAAAAGGTCCGATGCCAGGCGATCTCCACTGATGCGCATTTCAGCCAGATCCCAAAGATGGGACAAATGCAGCGCTAGATCTTCGGGCGTCATCCAATAGGCTGGATCACACCCGTCCATGGCACGCACCCAGCCCACATGGGGAAATACCCGCCGCCCGATCCGGTCTTCGGTCTCCTTAATCCGATCAAACCAGGGCCAGGCCGTCGGGGCTTTCCCTGTAAACAGAAAATGCAAACTGAAGCGCTCAAGATGCCTGACCAGATCCCAGGCAGGTTCACCGAACGACCCATGATCACTCACGACAACATGAGCCCCCATGGCATTCAGGTCGCCAACGATTTCAGGGGTCAGTAAACTGGCATTGGTGGTGACCCTAATGGCGCGAACATCGATACCTGCCTCGAACAAGGCGCTCTGCAGGTCGCGGATGGTTTGCCAGTAAAGAAGCGGCTCCCCGCCCCAATAGCCGAGCAGATCAATTCGCTTACCACTGAGTTGGGGAACGACCCGTTCAACAAATTCAGAGACACCCCCCTTTTGCCGAACCGCCGTTTCCTTGCCGGGATCCTGCAGGCAATAGCTGCATTTAAAATTGCACGCATAACCCAGAAAGATATTGAGTTTCATGCCGTCACGGTGAGCGCGTGCTCGGCAAGACCGCTCACATGCCGGAACCCGGCTTTGACCTTGAACTCGTCTCCTGCCGCATTCCAGGGCGCAGTCACTCGGAACTTGCCTTTGCCCGCAACCATTGGCACTCGGGTTAAAGGAAGATGGCCACCGGTCGTTTCCAAAAACAGATCCGTATCAATGCCCGTAATGGTGCGACCGCCAGAGCTCGTTAGCTTGACCTCAATCTCAGCCTCTCCTCCCACGGCAACACTTTCAGGACCGGACAGAACGATCCGAGGTTCGGATTTAACGCTGTATAAAACCTGATCCTCGGGTGCGATCATCTTCGCTTTGTCAGCAAGGCCGCCCACGGCACCGTGTGCCGGATGCCCGACAACCAAGAAACTAGCTTCGGTAAAGTCGAGATCGGCAAAATAAACGAAGACCACGAGTGCGCAGTTGGTTTGACTGACCATAAGATGGCGCGTCCCGGTGACCTTGTTGTCACAGGTCAAAGCTCGAACGTTATATGGAAGCGCTGGCGCGCCAGAAGATTGCAATGGAAACATCCAGCGCGCCATATCGGATCCTTCGTGCAGATCGCAAACATGGTCCAAATCCAAGCACACGCTCCCCAGCTCCCTGAAGGAAATTCCTTGCAGATGATTCGCTAGCAGACCACCGTCAATGACGGCGTCAGGAAATGTGCTGCCTGGAATTACAGACCCGTGCCGATTGATATCGAGTTCGGTAATGCTCTCCATCTCTTCGGGGCATTCAGCCCAGGTCCTGAGGGTGATCTTTCTCGCGTCATCAACGGTCTGCACCAAAATGGGTAACGGGTTAGATAAACCATCAAACCGGGTGGCGAACAGATTAGGCAAAAGGCTCATTTCTCTTTTCCGATCAAGCGTCACAACAATCACAATTGCAATTACAGTAGGTGCAATAGGAGCAATACGAGCAGTAGGACATGCAGTTGTAATTGACCCGCTGGAACGCGAGGCGTACCTGGGTCTCAGAGACCTGCTCCATCGTGTAATTGTAATAATAGAAGCTGCCGGAGCCCGTGGTTCCGGCATCCCTGGCCGTACCGACCGAGGCATAGCCCTTGTTAAAGAGGGCCGCGAGATCGGAGTTATCCGCGATCTTGA
>JAPPOI010000447.1 GCA_028818055.1 Boseongicola sp. | reverse complement strand
CCGCATCGGTTCCTGCGGCGGCATGCAAGAACGGGTAAAGGTCCGCGACGTCATCATTGCTATGACGTCTTCAAAACTCAACACCCCTTCAAGCGGCATCTTCAAAGAGCTGAGCTTCGCCCCTTGTGCAGACTGGAGCCTTTTGCGCTCAGCGGTCGCGGCAGCCGAGACTCGTGACGTTGGCGTCCATGTTGGGGGTATTTATTCGTCAGATGTCTTTTACGACGAGCGTCCAGATCTCAACGAGCAAATGGTGCGACATGGCATTCTCGGAGTGGAGATGGAAGCTGCCGAGCTTTACTCATTGGCCGCGCGCTATGGGCGCCGTGCGCTCGCTGTCCTGACTGTTTCAGATCATTTGATCACGGGCGAAGCACTCCCAAGCGAAGATCGTGAACGCAGTTTTGGCGACATGGTTGAGATTGCACTCGAGGCGGCATTTGCCTGACATCGTCGTCGGGCCAAAGCCTGAGCAATTCGACGATTGGTACGCCCTTTTTGCCCTGTTGGACCGATGCTTTGCATTTATGGAGGGGCGGATTGATCCGCCTTCTTCGCTTTCCAGAATGACGCCCAAATTACTCGACGAAAAAGCGCAAGCCGAACATCTGATTGTGGCACATTCAGGCGAAACGCTTGTTGGGTGTGGTTTCGGTAAGGTTTCCCATGACGAACTGTATGTTTCGAAGCTTGCTGTGGATTTCGATTACAGGTGCCATGGAATCGCATCGAAGATCATTGAGGCATTGGAACAGGTCGCTTCGGATCTCGGGCTGAAAGCGTTGACGCTGGAAACCCGAGTCGAACTGACCGAAAACCATCGTACGTTTGAGCGCCTTGGATTTCGGAAAGCTGGTGAAAGCAGTCACCCGGGACATACCCGGGCGACCAGCTTTATGTACCACAAGCCAATTTAGACGGCCGCGGCTTCTGGAGTCTTTGGTTTTCTGCGCAACCAAGAGCGTCTAGGACCTTCGGGGCCATGCCAGTCCTCATTCCGTGTCAGCAGCATGGTTCCGGCCAAGGCTACGAAAGCGAGAGTCGAACCCGCTAGCAGCGCGAAATCGTTACTGCGAAGGATCATGAAGAGAACACCGTAGAGCGTGATTAGAAGTGTTCCCAAAACCCAAACGCGACGTCCCATTTTCAGAGCTTTGAGGCCGAAAAGAATGAGCAACCCAATGGTCGCGCTCGCAGCCACGAGATACGCCGCTGAAAACCCGATCTGTTCTGCATAAGCGACCATGAGCAGGACAAAGATCGATTGGGCCAAACCAACCATCAGATACTGAACCGGATGTGTTGGCTTTGCACCGCTTCGATCCAACAACAGGATCGTCAAGAATGTCAGTCCGATGAAAAGAATCCCGTATCGCGCAGACCGATACGCCTTTTGGTAAAAGTCATTCGGTGTGAGAAAGCGGACGCCCATTGTGGCTGACGACCGAGCCTCGACATCAAGGTATTCGCGGCTGACTTGAGGCAGAGAACGCGCCAAATGGGGAACCGTCCATGTTGCCAAGAAGCCATCATCTGAAATCTCGGTCGCATCGGGAAGGAACGAGCCAAAGAAACTCGGGTCAGGCCAATCGCTTGTAATGGTCATGCGGGTCGATCTGCCTGTGGCTGTCGCCAGGAAGTGACGCGCGCCATTCATGGTCAGATGAAGAACGTAGCTGCCGCCCTCACGAGGGTCAGAAATTGATGCCGTCACGCCGACACGCTTTTGGGATTGCCCAGTGATCGGTTCAAGCGGCACTTCAACGCCGTTTCTGGTCAGAACAGCTTCGCCTCGCAATGCACGATTGGATGACAGAAGCACGTTTAGTTCAGCTTCATCCCAATGAGCAACTTCTTCGCCCACCAGAAGACTTCCCGCTTTTGTCGCGTCGAAGTGAAACTTAAGCTGAGTTGCCGCGGTATAAACAGGAACCTCGAATATTCCGCGTTTCCGAACTTGGGAAGATGTGTCGGCGACGATCTCAAGATCTTCCGGATAGATGAAAATTGAAGGTCGGGTTTCGGTGACCGTTTCCTGATAATGCTCGTAAACGACATTGCCCTTTTCATCTCGCAGCGTCAGGCCAGTCAAAGTGTCCACGGCTTCTGTTCGCCGATTGTAAACGACGTCTTCTGTCACAGGTACTTGGATAATGGGGCCGCTCATCAATTGGGCACCGCCCCATTCGTGACTGATATCGCGCATTGTCTGCTCGGAGTATTCGGCGCGCTCTTCGATAATACCCGAAACAAGGTTAAGTGGGATGAACATCAAGAGTGTAAGAAATCCGACGGCGATGAACCGTAATCCGGAGGATCGAAACATGCATTGTCCCTTTCGTTTTGCATTTCCGAAAGGGTTAGATGCACAGATACGTGGCGGCGGTGCGATGTTTGCGAAGAGCTTGTGCAGCCTGTGTTTTTAGAGCTCGGCGACCTCGACCGATAAAATTGTAGGCAGATGGCTGGCAATCTCGCGCCAACTTTCGCCCTCGTCTATGCTCGCAAAAATTGAACCTGTATTGGTTCCAAAATACAGCCCTGCCTGGTCTTCAGTGTCTCCACTCATGGCCTGCCGCAAAACGGTAAAGAAGCACGTGTCTTGGGGTAGGCCTTCGCGTTTTGCCACCCAGCTTTTTCCGGCATCTGTCGACTTCCAAACAGCGGCGGACGCGTCAGGTGGGAAGCGACCCGCCATATCGCCATTCAACGGAATGGTCCAAATCGTGTCGGGATCAGTTGGGTGGACACGTATCGGGAACCCAAAAGTCGAAGGCAATCCTTCGGTCAAATCTTCCCAGCTTCGGCCGCCGTCGACAGAGCGCCAAACTCCGTGATGGTTTTGTTGATAGAGGACATCACCTTCTCCTGGCGCCCGCATCATGTTGTGAACGCAGTGACCGGTTTCGCCGTCGCGTGGGGCAGCAGGATGATCGTGATGTCCGCAAGCTTCCGCATTGGCAAGGCGGTTACGTCTTTCGAAAGTCTTGCCTCCATCCTCAGAGGCAAAAACACCCGCCGCGGACACGCCTGTCCAAATCTTTTGCGGGTCGGTCGGATGCGTGACAATCGTGTGAAGCACCAATCCGGCGGCACCAGGGTTCCAGTGCTCTCGTGTCGGATGATTGGTCATTCCATCTACTTGCTCAAAAGACTGTCCAAGGTCAGTGCTTTTTAAAAAGTTTGCCTGCTTTGTCCCCGCGTAGAGCGCACCATGGGCGAAATGCATTGACCAAACCTGATCAAACGCATCACCGAACGGCAATTCCTGGGCAGTCCATCCTATCATGTTTGCGAAATCTGGGTCGTTTGCCGCCCATTCGTCCATCCCGCCCTTGGTCAGTTTTGTTAAGGACCACGTTTCTCCGCCGTCATTCGATCGCCAGATGCCAGCGCCGTACCACTCTCCGCCGCCTCCGGCCCAAAGCGTCCCGGACATCGGATCAGACGCCATATGATTGATTGACCACAGATCACAATGCGGCCCGTCGAGTTTCCACGACCTGCGAGCATCATCTGACGACAGCAAGAACAACCCTTTGGTAGTGCCTACCAATACTTGAATTCCCATTCAGCATCCTCCGGGCCCAAAATCTCAGCCTAGCATAACACGAAATGGGCGGACGACATTGGATGATGCTATTGGACGGCCAATCCGACTCCTCCAGTGGACACTGCATTTGCGCCACTAAAGTAGAGACTCACTCCATTCCCGGTGAGCCCATTGATATTACCATCCAAGGTATAAGACACCGAAATTCCATCAATTGTGCCAGTCGCAGTACCCGCCAAGCCGTCAGTGAAGCTTTCGTTCGTTCCAGTGAGATTGCCACTCAATGCGAGACTTCCCGATACACTTGAGCCCGTTTTGGGGCTGGCAATTGTTGAGAAGAACTGTACGAAATTTCCTGCCGTACCGCTTATTGCATCCGTCGTTGTCGAGCTGTTGAAGTTCACAGCCATATCCAAATTACCATAATACGAAGCTGTGCCAGCTGGGTTTGCTGGATCATCA
>JAPPOI010000355.1 GCA_028818055.1 Boseongicola sp. | reverse complement strand
CTGTTACGATGTCTTCGGCCGTCCCGATCTGGACGATTTCACCGTCCTTCATGATGCCGATGCGATCACCCATGCGGATGGCTTCGTCCAAATCGTGGGTGATAAATACGGTCGTTTTTTTCAGGTTCGCTGAAAGATGAAGGAATTCGTCTTGCAGGTTTCTACGGATAAGAGGGTCGAGTGCCGAGAACGGCTCGTCCATCAGCAGAATTTCGGGATCGGCGGCCAATGCACGGGCCAGTCCGACACGCTGTTGCATGCCACCTGAAAGCTCAGCAGGCAAACGATCACCATAGCCGTGAAGCGACACTGTTTCCAAGGCTTGATCTGCGAGTTGCGCCCGGTGGTAGGCATCCATACCGCGCAGCTCCAAAGCGAACCCGATGTTATCGCGAACCGAACGGTGCGGCAGCAAGGCCATGTTCTGGAATACCATTCCGATCTTCGTTGCTCGCAAGGCTCGAAGGGGTTCGGTGCCCATCTGACCGATATCTTCACCAAGAATGCGAATGGACCCTGCAGTTGGCTCAATTAGCCGGTTGATGTGTCTAACAAGCGTGGACTTGCCGGACCCGGAAAGGCCCATCAGGCAAAAGATCTCGCCTTCACCAACGGAGAAGCTCGCGTCTTTCACTCCGACAACAGCGCTGAATCTTTCTAGAACTTCGGCTTTGCCGATGCCTTCGCTGCGAATGGCTGCCATCGCTTCGGGAGCGCGATCTCCAAAGACCTTCCAAACCCCATCAAGCTCTACGATTGCGTCAGTCATGCACGTGCTCTTTCGCGTTTCGGGTCAAAGAAAGGAATGTCGATTACAGTGCAGGGCAGGCGTTTCATTCGACCGTCCATCATGCCGACTTCCAACGCGGTGCCGTTTTTGCTGTGTTCTATGGCAAGCCTTGCCATCGCGATGCTGCATTCGAACTTTGGTGATCTGGTCGCGGACGTGATCTCTCCGATCTGACGTTCGCCTTGGAAGACCGATGCGCCTTGCAGCGGCAAGTCCATACACTCGAATTTCAGCCCCTTCAAAACGCGGCGTGGGTTTGCCGAGTTGCGCTCCAGCGCGGCCTTTCCGACGAAATCGGATTTCTTCAGGTCAACTGCGAAGCCCAAACCGGACTCGAATGCGTCGCTGCCAGGCGCGAACTCTGCACCGGCTGCGGCCAATCCGGCCTCAATACGTACGATATCAAGCGCAGCGTTTCCCATCGGGACAATGCCATGCGGTTTGCCTGCCTCGATCAGCGCGTCCCAGATTGCTTCTGCATCTCCGGAAGTACAAAAGATCTCGTAGCCAAGCTCCCCGGTGTACCCTGTTCGGGTAAGCATGAAAGGCGCGCCTTCTCGATCTTTGATGCGGGCGACAGTGGCCCCGAACCACTTCAGGTGGTCCAAGCTTGGAACATGCGGTTGGGTGAATGCCACTTCCCGGAGAAGATCGCGAGACTTGGGACCTTGAACGGCAAGGTTTACCAGTGATCGGCTCATATTGTGAATGCGAACGTTTAATCCTTCGTCCCGCGCAAGCGTTTTGAGGACTCGGGCGCTTTCCTCGGTCCCACAGCACCACCGGAAAAGATCGGGGCCAATCCGGAACAATGTTCCATCGTCGATGACAGCGCCGGTATCGTCACACATGAGCGCATATGTTCCGCGCCAGACGGCAAGTCTTGAGATGTCACGGGTTAGCGCACGCTGAAGTAGCTTTTCCGCGTCTGGCCCGACGATGTCATATTTGCGCAGGCCGCTCATATCTTGAATGGTCACGTTTTCGCGGCAGGCCCAGTATTCGCCAGTCGTGCCCGTTGCGGGGAAGGAAACAGGCGTCCACAGGTCCCTTGCGGGCGCAAAATGCTGGGTCAAAACTGACGTTCTTGAATGGAATGCGCTTTCGCGGCTGATGGACATTGGCGCATCCTCCTTTTCGCGATAAGCGACTGCGCGGCGAATTGGGGCGTCGGGGCGGTAGATGCGCACATGCACATCGGTTGGGTTCCAGCCATTGATCGGATCGACATCGTCAGGACAGGCTGTTGACACGCACACCAGATCATCAAGTGCTTGCATGGCAACATAATCGCCGGGACGGGAGTGACTTTCCTCGGTCAGAAGGTGATGGGTGTGCGGATCAATCCAGGTATTCCAAAAGAAATTGATGGCCGGCCAGGCATTCCGGCGTTCAACTCCGTATTGGGTTACTGCGTTTGATATGTTGTCTGAGCAGTTGACGTGCCCGGGAAATCCACGTTCTTCGTAGCCGCGCGCGGTGCAAGCCAACCCAAATGTATCGTGGCGACCGCAAGTATCTTGAATGACACGGAGCATGGGTCGTAATTCGCGGTCGAAGAACTTATCCAACAGTCCGGGTGACGGGTAACTTTGGCGCACCATTGATCGGGTGGCTGTACTGTCGATCATGAACTCTAAAGACTGGTCGAGGCCTGCAGTACGAAATGACTGAAAATCCGAACACTGTTGTCCTTCAACATCTATGATTTGGACGATCTCGCCTTTGGCAACTTCGTACGCCTGTGCAGTGCCGCGTTTTATCGTGAATTCATCGCGGACGTCGGCCAAAGGCTCCGGCAAGTTGGCGCTGGATTGGTGCGCGCGCTGAACGGATACAACCGCTTCGCCCGGTATAACTCCGTCGACGAACGAACTTGTTTCGATCGGCAATACGATCCATGCGAAACCCCTGGCTTGGGCCTTCAAGATGACCGTGTCGTTCAAAGTGATGCTGGTGGACGTGAGATCGGAACTCGTGAGTCCGCGAGTGGTGGTCCAGCCGATCAACTCGTCGCTGTCGTATTCGTTGGCGCTTAACTGAGAGTCCGGCGCTAAATCGAGCAGGCTCAGTCCATCGGCACCTCGAGCGTCAATGACCGCCAGTTTGATTTTGGGTTGTCCACAATTTGACGAGAGAGAAAGAAGATCTCCTTCAAATAGCTCGAGCTTCAATGCGCCACGAGCCGTCAAAATGTAGTTCTCAACATCAGTTCTTTTTGGGAGTCCCGGAAATATTCGCGCAGGCGATGTCAGCCCGACGTTACTGAACTTTCGAATGACCCCATTGTCGTACATTGGTGTTTGGCAGCCCTATGTAACTAGTTACATGATGAGTGAAACTAGTTACATGAGTCAAGTTCAGCTTGTAAGCTGTTGGCTAAAGAGCAAGATTGCGGACACTGATGAGCGACAAGGCCCGGAAAAATCGATACAATTTGCGCGACGTTGCGAGCCACGCGGGCGTATCAGTTGCGACGGTCAGCCGTGTTCTGAATGCGTCTAGCCAAGTTTCCCCTGCGACTCGAGATCGAGTCACCGCCGCAATGACCGAATTGCGCTTTGTTCCGTCTGCGGCCGCACGAGCAATAAATAGTGGCAGAACACGCATGGTGGCTGCGCTTTTGCCCACATTGGACAACTCGATTTACTCGCGCGTTGTGGACGGGTTGGAGAACAGGTTAGCCGATTTCGGTTTGTCGTTAATCGTTGCTCAAACATGGGATGATCAGAACACCGAATTTGAACGTGCCAAGGAACTCATCAATATCGGTGCCGAAGGTTTCATAGTCGCGGGCATAACGCACAGCGAAGATTTCCTTGAGCTCATGGAACACATACAGATGCCAGTTGTGGCCATTTCATACTTTGCGCCGGACAACAAAATCCCAACCGTTGGGTATGATAACTGGGAAGCGGCGATCACCGCGGCCCAGCATTTGCATGAACTCGGCCACAGGAAAGTGGCCGCAGTACACGGTCATCTTGAGAACAATGACCGCACGCGCCGGCGTCGCGAAGCTCTGGAAAACTCTGGCTTGCCCATCGATTTTGAATTCGTCCAAGTTGAGATTTCCGTCGCGGGCGGTTGCGAAGCTGCCCGACGGGTTTTGGCGGAACACAACGATATTACAGGAGTGATCTGTTTTTCAGATGTTCTCGCAATTGGCGCAATGAACGAGTTTCAGCGAAACGGTTTAGCCATTCCTGACGATATCTCAGTGATGGGTATCGAGGATCTGAAA
>JAPPOI010000060.1 GCA_028818055.1 Boseongicola sp. | reverse complement strand
CGGGAGGATTGCTTCGAGCAGCGACTAAATCTTCAGCAAGAATGTATCCGTTGGCGTCGTTCGTGCTGAGATTTTCGGTGCCAACAACCACGTGCATCCGATCCCGCAACCGGTCTAATGCCGTATCCACCGGGGTCCAATCGACGCCAGGTGGGAGCGCAAAACAATCGTTGCTGAGACGCGGTGGTGAAAGCTGGGCCATTCGCTAGAGCCCCAACTCAGCAGAGATGAAATCCGCGATGCTTTTCGTATCGTCCAGATCGAATGTCGGACGATTTTCGACTTTTGCTCCGTTGTCGCAAGCAACGGCGCGCACCGTCATGTCGTTGGTGGCTATAAGTTCGGTCCCGGTCGCCTCCCGATGCGCTTCAATTTTGGCGTGTGAGTCGCGCTTGTAGCCCTCGACAAGAACCAGATCGACGGGGCTTAGTTTGGACAGCAAGTCATCAAGTGTCGGTTCGTCCTTGCCGCGAAGCTCATGCATCAGCGCAAACCGGTTACGGCTGGACAACATGACCTCGGTGGCGCCCGCGTCTCGGTGGCGAAAACTATCTTTGCCCGGTTGATCCACGTCGAACACATGATGCGCATGTTTGATTGTCGAAACGGTCAAGCCGCGCGCCACGAATTCGGCGACCAATCGCTCCATTAATCCGGTCTTTCCCGAGTTCTTCCACCCTATGACTCCCCAGACTTTCATGTAGGCTCCAGAAGTGATCGGGCGCGTTCGAGATCTTCCGGCGTATTGACGTTGAAAAATGGGTCGAATGCATCGGTTGCAAAGTCGGCGTACGCCGTACCGTGTTTGTCCGTCCACGCCACGACTTTTCGAAGCCCTGCGTTTAGGTCCGAACGCAGATCATCGCGCAAAGCGACAGGCCACAGACCGAAGGTAGGATGGCGACCATCTTCGGTTCTGGCCAATGCAATAGGCTGGTTCTGGGATTCACAGGCCAGGAGCAGTTGCGGCACCAAATCCGCGGGAAAAAACGGGGTGTCTGCCGCCGCGGTAACGATATGATCCGCGCCCTGCTCTGCCGCCCAGTCCAAACCGGCAAGCACACCTGCCAAAGGCCCGACGTACCCTTCGATGCTGTCGGGCACGACTGGCAAATTCAGAGAGCGAAACCGCTCCGGATTTCCGTTAGCGTTGAGTGCTAGCTCACCCACTTGTGGCTGAAGGCGCGCAATCACATGGCCCAGTACCGTGTCATTGCCGAGCACCTTCAGGCCTTTGTCGCCGCCACCCATTCGTGTCGCAAGGCCACCGGCCAATATGACGCCAAGAGGTTGTTTCATATACCTCTCCAGCCACTGATCGTTTGGCGGAATTCCTTCGGCGTCAAATCGTTGGGAAGCGCTGCGTCGGGAATGACCAACATTGTGATTGCACTTCTGATGACCGTCGCGCCGCGAACGGGTTTTATCGCATCAACTGCCTGCCATTTGAGCGCCCGCGATGAAACATCGTCGTCGACCATCAGGCCCTCTTCGTCGAAAGTCACGTGCGTTTCGCCGGCTTTGTCCCAATGGCGGCCAATCTCATCCCAGAAGCGGCTCATTCGCGTACGCTGAAGATACGCGAAAACTGATATCATAATCCCCGCTCCGATCAGCCCGGTGCCGACGTACCAGATGCTTAGACCAAACGCGGATACGGCGAGCGCGACAATGAAGATCATCAACCAAATGAAGGCCCAGAAGATCGCGCGTTTGATAAAAGGTTCTGTTGGGACCACGCTTTGCCACCAGCCCGTCATGCCCCGCCGCCATAGCGCACGGTCGTATGAAAAGGTGACGCTGATTGCATCATCTTGAACAATGGTCTGCGACTGCTCGTTCAACCCACACTTCCTTTGCGGCGATTTCGCTTGTGTTCATCTGCGACATGGGACGGCGTTGCATCTCGGACAAGTCGGTGTTCGCCTGACAAACAGGTGAACCGCTGTCCACGCATTCGGCCAATAAGCGTCAGATCCACCTGATTGGCGATATCGACGCCCCACGCCGTGAAACCTGAGCGCGATACCAAAGCGGGAATGCCCATGTGGGCACACTTGATGACCATTTCCGACGTCAGGCGACCCGTGGTGTAGAGTATCTTGTCTGAGCCGGATTCGCCCTCGGACAGCATCCAGCCGGCAATCTTGTCCACCGCGTTGTGACGGCCAACATCTTCCATGTAAACGAGTGGTCGGTCTTCCTTGCAAAGCACGGTACCGTGTATGGCCCCGGCTTCCAGATACAGCGACGGTGTCCGGTTAATCTTGTTGGCCAGCGAATAAAGCCAGCTTGTTCGAACGTCGGTGACAGGAAGGCTCAGGCCGTCCAGACCTTCCATCATATCGCCAAATACGGTGCCGACCGCACATCCCGACGTGCGCGTTTTTTTCTTAAGCTTCTCTTCGTAGGTCGTTTCGCCGTCAGTGCGCACCACGACTGTTTCTAGCTCTTCATCGAAATCGACCGCGGTGACTGTTTCGTCGACCGCCAACATCCCCTGATTGGCAAGAAACCCCAGCGCAAGGTATTCAGGATAATCGCCGATAGTCATTGCGGTGACAATTTCTTGGCCGTTCAAGAAGATCGTCAAAGGGCGCTCTTCAACCACCGAGATCTCAGAATTTTGCCCGTTTTCATCCGTACCACGCACCTTCCGGGTCAGACCCGGGCGATGTGGATCTGGTGCGATCAGATATTCATTAAGGTCATCACGAAGCATGATTTGATGCTTATCAAGGGTTGATGTAAGCGCGTCCAGAGGACTCTAGGGTGCGGATATGACGTCGACCACCGAAAAATCGCTGTTTCTTCAAGGGTTTTGGTCTGGCGTGCCATTTTTCTTTGTTGCAGCCCCTTTTTCGGTGCTTTTCGGGGTTTTGGCTGCCGAGGCAGGACTGAATCTTGCTGAAATCATGGGAATGACGGTTTTGGTCATCGCCGGGTCTGCGCAATTCACGGCAGTCCAGTTGATGACCGAAAATGCTCCGGTTTGGTTGATTATCGCGGCGTCGTTGGCTGTAAACCTGCGAATGGCCATGTATTCCGCAAGCTTGCAGCCGTACCTAGGGGCAGCGCCGATGTGGCAGCGCTCGCTTATGGCTTACACGATGTTCGATCAGAGCTATGCCGTGAGCATCCTCAAGTTCGAGGACGAGCCAGACCTAAGCCTATCTGATAAGGTCGCATTCTTCACTGGGTCCGTGATGGTAATTGTACCAACCTGGATCTCGTTTTCTTTCGTCGGCGCGGTTGCTGGAACTGCTATCCCCGAAAACTGGGCGTTGGACTTTGTCATGCCAGTGCTTTTTCTCGGCTTGGTCGGACCAATGCTAAAAACCTTTGCGCACCTTGCCGCGGCCCTGACCTCTATCATCGTTGCGTTGTTCTTCGGTTTTCTTCCTTCTGGCACGGGTCTTTTGATTGCCGCTTTTGCAGCGATGGCGGTCGGAGCTGAAATCGAACGCAGGAGGGATGCCAAATGAATTATTCCTCGTTTGAAATCTGGACCATCATTGCCGTGATGGGGATCGGGACATTTCTCATCCGATTTTCATTCCTTGGCATTATTGGTGACCGAAAGATGCCGGACTGGATTCTGAGGCACCTTCGCTACACGCCCGTGGCAGTCTTGCCGGGATTGGTTGCACCTTTGGTGCTTTGGCCGGACGCGACAGGCGGCGAACCGGATCCGGCGCGGCTTTTGGCGGCTGGAGCCACTTTGCTTGTCGCGTGGTGGAGAAAAAATCTGCTTTGGGGCGTTTTCGCCGGGATGGCGACGCTTATCACCGTGCAATCCGTTTTGGGTACGATCTAGCCGCCAAACAACGTCGCTTCGAATAAAACGTTATGGTTTTTGTCGGCGTCATCGTCCGTGATCAATTCCGTGACAACGCCCGGGCGCTCACCGAACTGCTTCGACAGGTTCTTGGGAAAATAGGTGGAGCCGACATTTCCGAACCCGGGCACCTGCGAAAGGATGCGGGTGATCGAAAGCGAACACTGTGCTTTTGGAACGGCCCCGTATTCTTTCGCCAAGCGCGAAACGAGGCG
>JAPPOI010000094.1 GCA_028818055.1 Boseongicola sp. | reverse complement strand
CGCACCGGATAGTCGTGGCTGGATGACAATTTGCCCGAACCCTGAGCGGAAATTGTCAGGATGAGGTCCTCGGCGGCCTGCATCTCTTCGAAGCGCTCTTGCGAAATGGCAGCATCGGCCACGATGTCCTCATCGTCGGCTTCGGCGTCATCCACACCCGCTAACGCGCGCCGCATCTTGAGATAGGCGGACCGTTCTTCTGGTGTCGCCTCGAAATGGCGAATGACCGACGCCGAGACGACAATGTCGTTCTTGGCCAGCTTAATGCCTCTGACGCCCGTAGAGTCGCGCCCTTTGAACACGCGAACTGCGGTTGTGGAAAACCGTATAGCGCGCCCTTGGGCGGTAATCAGCATCACATCATCGTCTTCCGACGCGATCCGCGCGTTCACAAGACTGACGCCCTCGGGAAGCTTCATTGCGATTTTGCCATTCGACTTCACGTTGGTGAAGTCGCTCAGAGCGTTACGTCGCACATCACCGGTCGACGTCGCAAAAACGATCTGAAGCTGATCCCATTCGTCTTCATCGCGGTCGACCGGCATCATGGCCGCAATCGAAACGCCTGTCGGGATCGGCAGAATATTCACGATGGCTTTGCCTTTTGACGTCCGACCGCCTTGGGGCAGGCGCCACGTCTTCAGCTTGTAAGCCATTCCATCGGTGGTGAAGAACAGAAGCTGAGTGTGGGTGTTCGCGACGAAAAGCGATGTAACGACGTCGTCGTCCTTCAATGTGCCTCCCGAAAGACCCTTGCCGCCGCGTTTCTGGCTGCGGAAATCGGCCAAAGGCGTACGCTTGATATAGCCCGATTGGGTGACCGTAACGACCATGTCCTCACGCTCGATCAGGTCTTCGTCTTCCATGTCGCCTGACCATTCGACGATCTCGGTGCGGCGCGGAACCGCAAATTGCTCGCGAACTTCACGGAGTTCGTCCGCAATGATCGACATAATCCGCTCGCGGGACGACAGGATATCAAGGAAGTCTTTAATTTTTGCGGCAAGCTCTTCCAGCTCGTCAGTGACTTCTTTTACACCAATCTGGGTCAGACGTTGTAGTCGCAGTTCCAAAATGGCCCGAGCCTGGGTTTCCGACAGGTTATAGGTCCCGTCGTCGTTCATCGTATGGCTGGGGTCGTCGATCAGCTTGATGTAGTCTGCTATGTCAGCAGCAGGCCAACGACGTTCCATCAACTTTTGCCGCGCTTCTGGGGCGTCTGCCGATGCTCGGATTGTTGCAACGACTTCGTCAACGTTTGAAACCGCAACAGCAAGACCACACAGAATGTGGCTGCGCTCGCGCGCTTTGCGCAGTTCAAACGCCGTGCGGCGGGCAACGACTTCTTCACGGAAGTCGACGAAGTGGGTCAGAAAGTCACGAAGGGTCAGGACTTCGGGTCGACCACCGTTCAACGCCAACATGTTGCAGCCAAACGAAGTCTGCATTTGCGTGAACCGGAAGAGCTGGTTCAGCACGACCTCGGGCGTAGCATCGCGCTTCAGCTCGATGACAACGCGCACACCGACGCGGTCAGATTCGTCCTGAACACTACTGATGCCTTCCAGCTTTTTGTCGCGCACACCTTCCGCGATGCGTTCGATCATCGAAGCCTTGTTCACCTGATAGGGGATCTCATCCAAGATGATGGCGAACCGGTCTTTGCGGATTTCTTCGACACGTGACTTGGCACGAACGATGACGCTTCCGCGGCCTTCAAGATAGGCTTTCCGCGCCCCGGAACGCCCAAGTATGACACCACCGGTTGGGAAGTCTGGGGCCGGTACATACTCCATCAACTGTTCGGATGTCAGATCGGGATCTTCGATCAGCGCGAGTGTGCCGTCGATCACTTCGCCCAGATTGTGTGGCGGAATATTTGTGGCCATACCCACAGCGATGCCGCCAGCGCCGTTGACCAGCATGTTCGGAAAGCGAGAGGGCAGGACAGCCGGTTCCTGGTCCTTGCCGTCATAGTTGTCCTGAAAGTCGACCGTATCTTTTTCAATGTCTGCCAGCAGGAAATCTGCGGCTTTTTGCATGCGAACTTCGGTGTATCGCATGGCCGCCGGGTTATCGCCGTCCATTGACCCGAAGTTGCCTTGGCCATCGAGCAGGGGCAGTGACATTGAGAAAGGCTGGGCCATACGGACCAGCGCGTCGTAGATCGCTCCATCACCATGTGGGTGATACTTACCCATCGTGTCGCCCACCGGGCGAGCGGACTTTCGATAGGCTTTATCGGCCGTATTTCCAGTCTCGTGCATCGCATAAAGAATGCGACGATGAACGGGTTTCAGACCGTCCCGAAGGTCCGGAATCGCCCGGCTAACGATGACCGACATCGCATAGTCGAGATAGCTTGAACGCATCTCGTCCGCGATAGAGATCGTGGGACCGTCATATGGCGGCCGTTCAGGCGGATTTTCTTCTGTATTTTCAGGTGGTTCTGGCGTATCGGTCAAGGTCTGCTCGTTTGGCTTAGGCCATCAAGATTTGGTTGGCTTCAGTCTATCAGACCGCAAGACCTAGGTGCAATGCCTTGCACGTTTTTTCGGCTATTCGAAGGGTTACGCCCGCCTTATCGCGATGATCCAAATGGCGGCCAAAACGCACGAGAAAATGGCGTTCCAAGCCGCCATGCTTACGCCCGCCACCGCCCACGCCACCTCGTCACACATCACGATGTCGACGGGCGCGTCCAGTGACAGAAGATCTGCACCGGACAGCCCGTCCAATGCGTTCGCATTTCCCGAGCAGGATGTCGGTCCCTCCCACCAATCGCGTTCGACCCCGGTATGGTAAACCCCGATGCCTGCAGTCGTTAATGCTCCGAGCGCTCCGACAATCCCAAGCAAGACAAGCGGACCCAAGGCCAAGACCAGAACGCCAGCACCGATAGCCACCCCGTGCGGCCAACGTTGCCATATGCACAATTTGCACGGCGCGTACCCAAGAAACTGGAATACGAAGGCACCGGCCAAAAGTGCAAACGAGCCGAAGGCCGCAAGCAACATAAGTTCGCGTCTAGTCATAGGAACCTCAATGCGTAGAAACCACCGATTAGCAAAATCACAAAGAGTGTGAACAGCAGTCCAAGATATTTTTCAATGAATCCGCGAATGGGTTCACCAAATTTCCAAAGCAGTCCGGCAAGAACAAAGAACCTCAGGCCGCGGGCCACAATCGAGGATACGATGAACACCGGTACTGAAAGACCCGTCCATCCCGACATGATCGTGATGACTTTGTAAGGGAAGGGGGTCACACCTGCGATAAGAACCGCCCAAGGCCCATATTCGTTGAAACGGGCGTTGAAGCTTTCGACGGCATCGGCCTTTCCATAGAAGTCGAAAATGGCTTGGCCGATTGTATCGAACAGAACGGCGCCGATGAAGTAGCCAAACAGACCACCCAAAACCGACGAGACCGTGGCGACCAAAGCGATCAGCCAAGCTTTGCGCGGCATGGCCAATATCATTGGGATCATCAGAATGTCCGGTGGGATCGGAAAGAAAGAGCTTTCCATAAACGACACCACCGCAAGCGCCCAAAGCGCGCGCGGATGTGCGGACAATGACAATGTCCAATCGTACAATCGCCTAATCATGCTCGGCCTCTTTTCACGTAACGACGCCATATTGCAACCGTTGCCGTCAAGATAGAGCCATGCGACACTTCGCTTAATTTATCAGGAGTGAGTGACATGAAGTGGCGTGGGCGACGAGGTAGCAGCAATATCGAAGATCGCCGCCGTATGAGTGGTGGCAGGGGTGGTCAGATCGGTATTGTGGGCGTGCTGCTCATTTTGGGCATCGGTTACTTCTTCGGCGTTGATGTAACACCACTTCTTCAGGGAGGCGGCGGAACCCAGCAAGTTGGTTCGGCCGAGTTGACCGAGGCAGATGAGCGCGCCGGACAATTTGTGTCGGTGACTTTGGCTGATACCGAAGAAGTCTGGGCCGATATTTTCCGCCAGCAGATTGGACGCGCATACAATCCAGCAACGCTGGTTCTCTACAAAGGGGTCACCCAATCTCCGTGCGGCGGCGCAAGC
>JAPPOI010000440.1 GCA_028818055.1 Boseongicola sp. | reverse complement strand
GCTTCGAAAATTATGGTCCCGAAAGAGGCCCACGAAGCCAAACATGGACCGCTCGACACCGCTTTGGGACATCCAACCGCTGCTCCAGAAGATGATTTAGACACACTGGTGGAACTCAGCACTCACGCAGAGCTCCCAGTCTTAATCAAAGCGGAGGACACGATCCTCGGGGTGGTGGACAAGAATACACTTCTGCACGGCATTCAGGGGAGCACCAACGCATGAGCACCGCAACCCTTTCAGCTGCCGAAATCCGTGAAGTCGACGACCGAAACGTCAGTGTCGAAGCTTTCGTTGACCAAAGCGAAAACTACTTCACGCCTGAATTTGAATTGATCCAGAAGGGCGAAAAACCTTTCTGGCGCATGAACATCTGGGCACTTTTGATCCCTTGGTTCTGGTCTGCCTATCGCGGCCTTTGGCTAATGTTCTGGGTTTCGCTGGCCATCGACGTGCTTGCAGTTGTCTGTTTGATCCAGATCTTCAAGTACGGCCCGTTACTCGCAGAAGCGCAGCTTGATCCTTCGAACAATTCAACTCTGATTGCACGCTATTCCAGTTGGATCCAGATATTCGGTTGGTCGGGAGCAATCCTGTTCGTGTTAGGCCGCCTTTGGATGGGGTCCGTCGCAAACAGTTGGTATTATGGACAGTATTCGCGCTGGAGGATCAACTCGTCAGTTGCCTCGGGAATAAGCGTAAACCGCGTCATCACAGCTTCATTGATAATCGCGCTAGTTGCGCCCTTGACGTTTTATCGCGCCTCTCAGCAGCGGCTTGATGAACGCGCGTGCCTAAGTCAGATCAGAGCTGGTGAAGAGGTTGACCGTCTATACTCCGTTCATGGCGTCAACACGGTCGACGAATTGCTACCGGTGCTAGCGGCAGAACAAGATCGACTTGCAACTCGCCTGGGCGCGATTGAAGCCCTCTCTGAACTGTCCAACGAACAAAAAACCGAACGTTCTCAGATCAGAAAAGCCGAACGTCAGGCCGGACGCGATATTGAAACTGTTGAACGCTTTGAGGCGATCAGTGCGAAAGATCGTTTCGACTGTGCGTTCATTGACGATTTCCCGACACTGGCACGTTTCGAGGCACCCGCTGAAGTTCGCTTTCGCCGAGTTCCAGACGAAGAAGCGATCGCTGCCGGAAGAGCCAATGCAACAAAAGTCCTCAGGCAATAGCAGCCACCGGTCGAAGGTCGTCGCATTAACATCTTCACCTACAACGCCGAAGCTATCGACACGGGCATCAATTACCTAAGAGCACAATACGCAGGTATTTTCGATGCCATGACGCATGTCCTTCGGCAATCTTTGTTGCGGGTTGAAGTCGCGTTCATGCTGACGCCTTGGCCGGTTATGGCATTTCTGTTTCTTGCACTCAGCTGGGCGTATACCAGCCGCGCGACGACGATATTCGTTGCATCGTCACTCGCGTTCTTGGCCGTATTTGAGCTTTGGCAAATTGCAATGCAGACGATGGCACTTGTCGTCGTTGCTACGGCCATTTGCGTTTTTGTCGGACTGCCCGTCGGCATCTGGATGGCTAAGAATAAAGTTGCCCGATGGATTACAGAACCAATTCTTGACGTGATGCAAACAATCCCGTCGCTGTCTTACCTGGTTCCAGCCGTTGCCTTTTTTGGCATTTCACAGCCACCGGCGGTCTTGGCGACAGTAGTGTTTGCAATACCTCCGATGGTCAAGCTGACGGCTCTCGGCATCCGGCAAGTACCGGAGAGTACCAAAGAGGCTGCACTCGCGTTTGGAGCGTCCGAGCGTCAGCTTTTGCGCAAAGTGGAACTGCCAATGGCAATTCCATCCATCATGGCCGGTTTAAACCAAACCATCATGCTGGCGCTCTCTATGGCAACAATTTCGGCGTTCATTGGCGCCGCAGGATTGGGGGCTTTGGTCACTGAATCCTTGGGAGACGCACAGGCCGGCAAGGGCCTGCTTGCGGGCATCGCGATCGCACTGGTTGCAATGATGATCGACCGAATACTTCGAGGAATCCGCGCTTCATTCAGCCGGATCTAAATGCACATGACGACACAGGGAGACAAAGTCATGAAAGGACTAATAACAGCAACCGCACTGGGAACAGTGCTTATGGCAGGTGCTGCAGCGGCCCAAGAGAAAGTAATGATCTCGGACCCCAGCTGGAACGGTGCCCGCGCCATTGGCCAAGTTATTGCCGCTATCATTAACGGCCCAATGGGCGGCGAGGCCGAAATCCTTACCGGTATGAACCAACAGCCCGTTATTTATGCAGGCATGGATAAAGGCGACGGTTCGATCGATATTCAGCCAGACATGTGGATGCCAAACTGGCAGTCCGCATGGGACCAGTACGTTGACGGCAACCAGTCGATCCGCGTTAACCAGCCATACAAGGGAACATCAAATATCTACGTTCCCGCCTACATGGCCGACAAAGTCTCGTCGATTGAAGACCTCCGCAATCCGGAAGTCGCCGCAATGTTCGATACAGACGGCGACGGGCTTGGTGAATACTGGGCGGGCGATGTGACTTGGGCGTCGACTAAGCGTTGGCAGATCAAGTTCAAGACTTATGGCCTGGACCAACTCTGGGAACCAAACATCGTTTCTGCTGATACGTTTAAGGCTGGTTTGGCCGCGGCATATGCCGCAAGCCAACCGCAGCTGTTCTACTATTGGACACCTGAAGCGCTTCACGTCCAGTACGACCTCTCGATTGTTGAAGAACCCGAGCGCTACGACGGCTGTGAAGATGTGGATCTCGACGCAGAAAACTGGCTGGAAGTCTCTGAATTCGACTGCGTGATCGCTCCAAACGATGTGCATGTTGCATATTCAGCTTCTTTGGAAAGCCGTAACCCGGCTGTGGCAGGCATGCTCAGCCGCATCCAGTTCACAGGCGATGAAATCAACGGTTGGATCGTGGAAATGTTCACGAACAAGCGTGATCCACAGGAAGTCGCCGAAGAGTGGATTGAGGACAACCAAGCTTTGGTTGATGGCTGGATCAACGGCTAATCCATTTAGTCAAAACCAAGTTTAAGCGCCGGGGCTTCCCCGGCGTTTTTTTTATCTCATCACAAATGGGTTCGCCATTGGAGCATCAGAGGTGTTGATCCACGTCGTCTTGGTACGGGTGTAGTCAAGAATGGCCTCAAGCCCAGCTTCACGCCCATAACCAGATTGGTTGTAACCGCCGAATGGGGCGATTGGCGAAATGGCGCGGTATGTGTTCACCCAACAAATACCACTTCGAAGTCTGCTGCTGACACGATGCGCACGTGCCAGGTTCTCAGTGAACACGCCCGAGCCCAGTCCAAAGTCAGAATTGTTTGCCAACGCGATAGCTTCGTCTTCCGTGTCGAACGGTAGAAGCGACATCACTGGTCCGAACATTTCCACACGAAGCGTTTCGGTTTCGGGTGACGCGCATGTTACCAATGTTGGCTCCATGTAATTACCCGGCAGATCCGCACGGGATCCACCGAACTCGACGGTCGCACCCTGCTCTTTCGCACGCTCCAGTGTTTTCTCAATTTTTTGGACCTGGTCGTTCGTACACAAAGGCCCCACATGCGTGGACGTATCCAGCGGGTCACCAACCACGATCCCGCCTGCACGATCTTTCAACCGCGAGACCACTTCATCCATGACTGTGCGCTGCACCAAACCACGCGAGCCTGCGACGCAACTTTGACCAGACGCTCCAAAGTTGCCTGCAATCAATCCGTTCACAGCCCCATCAATGTCTGCGTCTTCAAAGATAATGATGGGTGACTTGCCCCCAAGTTCGAGCGTCGTAACCGCAAAATTCTCGGCAGAATTTCGAACAACGTGACGTGCAGTTTCCGGCCCCCCGGTAAACGCAATTCTGTCGATGTCGGGATGACGCGTTAACGGTATTGCGCAGTTCTCGGCGTCTCCGGTCACAACCGAAACCACTCCGGGCGGAAACCCGGCCTCGGGAATGAGACGCGCAAATTCCAACATCGGAGCCGGAGCAATCTCAGAAGCTTTCAGGACTCCGCAACATCCAGCGGCCAACGCCGG
>JAPPOI010000273.1 GCA_028818055.1 Boseongicola sp. | reverse complement strand
GGCAACATGGACGATCAGGGGGTTGAAGGTCGGTCGCGCTTTTGCTGCAAAAATTTTGGCGACCGCAGAGTCGTTCGTTGCATCCGCGCCCAACCCGTAGACAGTCTCGGTCGGAAAGGCGACAAGACCACCGGATCGCAGGATATCTGACGCTTCGCGAATACCCTCTTTTGATATTGAAAGCGCTTTGGTTTTCATCACTTTCCAAATACCGCCGTGCGTGACGCCGCGTCCTTATTGCCGGCCCTCTCGATGACGACCATGGTGTCGAAGATTGTGCCGGGTCTACCGGCCGAACTCCATTTTGCCAAGCGACATAGGTTCATAATATGAGCTATTCATCCGCCGCCGCCGAAATCCAGTTCTTGCTGGAAAACGTTGTTGACTACGCATCGGTCGCGGCCACGGAAAAATTCGAAGAGGCCTCGATTGAGACGATCGCGGCGGTTCTTGGAGAAGCGGCGCGTCTCTGCGACGATGTGATGTATCCTTTAAATCGAGATGGCGATCTTCAGCCTGCTCGGCTGGAAAACGGTGTAGTCAGAACCTCTCCCGGATTCGCTGATGCCTATCAGGCAATTGCAGAAGGTGGTTGGGTTGGAATTGCGGCTGACCCAGAGTACGGGGGGATGGGACTTCCGCAGACTGCGAATACCGCTCTGAATGAAATGATGTCCGGGGCAAACCTGTCTTTGCAACTGTGCCCCCTTTTGACCCAAGGCCAGATCGAAGCGCTTGAGCACCATGCGTCAGACGCCATCAAGGCGCTTTATCTTCCAAAGCTTACGTCCGGCGAATGGGCGGGCACCATGAACCTGACTGAATCTCAAGCAGGAAGTGACGTTGGTGCTGTTCGCACAAAAGCCGAAGACAACGGAGACGGCACGTTCAGCATAAGCGGTCAGAAAATTTACATCTCGTGGGGCGATAACGACATCACGGAAAATGTATGTCATCTGGTCCTTGCTCGATTGCCCGGGGCACCAGACGGGACCAAAGGCATCAGCCTGTTCATTGTCCCAAAGCGTGTACCGGATGAGCAAGGCGCACTTGGCGCCGCAAATTCACTGCGCGTTGTAAGCCTCGAGCATAAGCTTGGACTGCACGGTTCGCCGACTGCCGTGATGGAATTTGACGGCGCAACCGGTTGGATGGTTGGCCCGGAAAACGGTGGAATGGCAGCCATGTTCACCATGATGAACAACGCGCGGCTTGGGGTCGGTGTTCAAGGTGTTGGCGTTGCCGAGGCGGCTTATCAAAAGGCCTTGGCCTATGCGATGGATCGCAAACAGGGCGGAAACGCGATTGTCGACTATCCCGATGTACGCCGCATGTTGATGGCAATGAAGGCGGACACACAGGCGGCTCGCGCCATTTCGCTGGCTTGCGCGGTTGCGATCGATCTGGGCAACGCGACGAGCGATGAAACTGCTAAATCATGTGCTGCATTTCTAACTCCGATTGCCAAGGCCTTCGGCACGGATGTTGGCGTCGCGGTCGCTAATGATGGCATTCAAGTGCACGGCGGCATGGGTTTCGTGGAAGAAACGGGCGCAGCCCAGTATCTGCGCGATGTTCGCGTCACTGCGATTTATGAAGGCACAAATGGTATCCAGGCGATGGACCTTGTCGGTCGCAAGATGATGGACGGTGGCGAAGCCGCCTATCGCCTTTTGGACGAAATCGAAGGCGAAGCCGAGACAGCTCGCCATACGTTCCCCGAAATCGGAGATGCCGTTTGGGGAGCAGCCGAGACTTTGCGCGAAACGACCGAGTGGTTGGCCGAGCAGCCCGTTCAGAAGCGTTTTGCCGTTGCTGTTCCGTATTTACGCGCCTTCGCAAGGGTTCTTGGCGGGCATTACTTGTTGAAAGCGGCCCGTTCAGAAGGAACCGGCGGATCGCGAGCGTCGCTTGCACGGTTTTATGCGACACGTCTTCTGCCCGAGCATCAGTCCCTTTTGGCCCAAGTCAGAATGGGAGATGATGGGCTTTTCGACATCGTCCCTGACGACATGGTTGCCTAATGCCTGACGGCACCCGGATTATCCGGTATCCATTCGAAAGCGCTCCAGAACCCGGAGGGGTCATCGAAGTCGCAGATGGTGTCTTCTGGATTCGCATGCCGCTGCCAATGGCGTTGGATCACGTCAATCTCTATGCCCTGGACGACGGCGACAGCTGGACGTTGATCGACACCGGCTTCGGCAGTCGTAAATCCCGCGCGCTTCTGACATCCGTTTTCGAAGGCCCATTGGCGGGCAAACCGGTTGGGCGGGTTCTTGTAACGCACCACCATCCCGATCACGTGGGGTTGGCGGGATGGCTTCAGTCCGCACACGGTGCCGAGCTTTTGATGAGCCGCACCGCGTGGCTCATGGCGCGTATGCTTCAATTGGATGAGCAACCCACGCCAAACACTGAAACTCTGGCCTTTTGGCAAGCGGCGGGCATGGAGCCCGAGATATTGGCGCAACGCGCCAACGAACGCCCGTTCAACTTTGCCGATTGTGTTGATCCACTGCCATTGGGCTACTCGCGCATCGACGAAGGCGATCTGCTGACAATGGGTGGTAGGCAATGGCGGGCCCGTTTGGGCAGTGGTCATGCGCCAGACCACGTGACCCTTTGGTCCGAAAGCGATGAACTGGTTATCGGTGGTGACCAGTTGCTGCCGTCCATTTCGCCAAATATCGGCGTTTATGCGACCGAGCCAGAGGCTGACCCTGTTGCGGACTGGATGGACAGCTGCAAGCGATTGAAGCCCTTTGCAACCGCTGAGCAACTCGTGCTGCCGGGCCACAAGCTTCCGTTTTATGGATTGCCGACCCGGTTGGACCAGCTTCTTGAGAACCACGTGTCAGCGTTGGATCGTCTTGAGGCACATTTGACTGAGCCCAAGTCAGCGGGCGAGTGTTTCTTGCCTATATTCAAACGTCAGGTGTCTGGCGGCGAATATGGTTTGGCACTGGTCGAATCCATGGCACATTGCGTGCATCTCTGGCATCAGGACCGGGCGATCCGTCAGATATCAGATGACGGTGTTTGGCTTTGGCAGGCGAAAGGGTGAGCAATGGCAGACGAAATCAGCACAGCAGCTGAAGCAGTGGAAGCAAGCGCGATGCCACGCGCGAAAGCTGTTCACGCCGACGGTGGAAAGTCAGCCGAACAAGAACCGTTGCCGGCTGCGATGGCAAACACGCCAATAGAACAAAAAAGTCCCGCGCAGTGGGCTTATGAGCGGCTGATTCTCTATATCCAGAATTTTGAAAAGACGTTGGACGCAGAACATGAAGTTGCGATGGGCCTGACCGATACCGGAGCAGGCGTTCTTCGTATCGAAGGATTGGGGTTTTTCGACCCTGACATGATCACGTTTTACGGCAGCGACATGACCGGTGCCCGAATTCAATTGGTTCAGCACGTTACCATGCTGAATGTCGTATTAAGAGCCATGCAAAAACCTGACGCCGAGGCAGAAGCCCGTCGGATTGGATTTGAGCTGGCAAAATCACTCGAAGACGAGATCTGACCTGCGTCCATCTGCGCATCGTTTGACCCCGTGACACCGCACGATCAATGCGCTAGTCAGCGTTTTAACAAGGAACCGGAGTTTCGAAATGGCTGAACACAAGCACGGCGAGATGGATATCTCCACACAGGAAAAGACCTTCGTGGGCTTCATGAACTGGTCCAAGAACGTCACGATCGTCGTCATCCTCGTTCTGATCTTCCTGGCGATTTTCAACACCTGATATGTGCTGGCTATCAGGGCATATATCTCGAATTGCCCTGACATTGCTTACAACGCTTGCACTAGCGGCGTGCTCGGGTCCGGCAGAACCGGTCTGGGCACCCCAAGAGGCGGTTACCGCTTCTCGATATGTGCATGGCGGCCCCCCAACGCTCACTCTTTATACCGTTATCAGCACCCGCAATGGGTCCGGGGCGCATTCGGGTTTGATGATCAACGGCGACGAACGGATTTTGTTTGACCCAGCCGGGACATTCAGCCTGCCGTTCGTACCTGAACGTAACGATGTCCACTTTGGAATCACCGAACGCGCGCGAAAGGTCTACATCGACTACCACGCTCGCGAGACCTACGA
>JAPPOI010000261.1 GCA_028818055.1 Boseongicola sp. | reverse complement strand
ATAGTCGATTTTGTATGTTGTATTGCCGTTGGGATTCCGCTGCCTCCTGGCAATATTCTCAGAACCAGTGCGGAACGCGACGCCAGCCTTTTTGACGCGCTGTTTCAGCGTCTTGCTGCCCGAAACCGAGCTTTTGTGCGAAAGTTTCTGAGACTTCGCCATCCAGCTGCTGTGAACAGTCGCCTGTTTCGTCAGTTTTTGACCTGCAAGACTGACTTTGCTCAATCCAGCACGGCAGCGATGAAAGTTGACTTCAACGCGGATGGCCTCTTCCAGAAGAGCTTGGTTAATTCCCTTAGCAGGAACAACGGTTTGAGCGGCTTTGGCCGAAACATCGCGATTGCACGCGTCAGCAACCTGTACTGAAGCAAATGTAAATGCGATGCCGGCAGCAACGGCAGCAAATGTCGCTCTCATCCCCAATCCTCGTTCTTTACCCCCATGACATTGGCAACATCCGCAGCAAATACGGCCAATTCGAGGCAAAGGGTCGACGGTCTTTTGGAGATTTTTAAGTTGTCGTTAAGGCAGGCTCAACGCCGACATGGTTCACCGGCAAAAATTCGCCATTTTCTAGGGTTTTCGCGAATTTCTGAATGAATCCAGGCTCCGGACAAGCTCGGCTGTGATGCCGGGTTCGGATAACGCGTGCCCTGCCCGCGGAACAATGGAAATTCGGGACGCTGGCCATTGTGCGTGCAGTCGGTATGCAGCCGACGGCGGACAAATCATGTCGTATCGCCCTTGGACGATAACACCGGGAATATCTGCGATCTTGCCGATGTTGGCCTCTATCCAACCGTCATGCTCTAGGAAGCCGGCATTTGTGAAGTAATGGTTCTCGAGCCTTGCGAAGGCGCGGGCGTACTCTGCAGGACTTTCGCCGCCCGGGCCATCATTCGCAATCGAGGCCAACGTATTTTCCCAACTCGCCCACATCCGTGCGTAGCGGGTTTCCATCATTTGGTCGCCTGAGAACAATCGGCGGTGATAGGCCTTTATCAGATCGTCACGCTCGTCTTCCGGAATTATGCCTACAAACTTGGACCAGACGTCTGGCCAAAACGCCCCGGCGCCTCCTCCATAGAACCAATCAAGCTCGGCCTTCGTCATAAGGAAAACACCGCGCAGTATCAGTTTGATGGCCCGTTCCGGATGCGTGATCGAATATATCAGCCCAAGTGTAGCGCCCCAGCTTCCCCCAAAGACCAGCCATTTTGATATGCCGAGTGTCTCGCGGATCAGCTCAATGTCCGCGACAAGGTCCCAAGTCGTGTTGCACTCGATACTGGCATGAGGCCGCGACCGACCGCATCCTCGCTGGTCAAAAAGAATGACGCGGTAATAAGACGGATCAAAGTAGCGGCGCATGGCTGGGCTGCACCCGCCACCCGGTCCGCCATGAAGTACGACGACAGGAACACCATTTGGGTTTCCGCACTGCTCGACATACACGCGATGACCGTCGCCCACAGGCATCATCCGCTGATCGAAAGGCTCGATCGACGGATAGAGAAACTGTGACGCACTTTTTTTCGCGGCAGAACGGTCCATGTCTGACCTATATAGCGTGGAATCGAGTCGTTCTATGGCACAATCGACAGAATCTTTGAGCGGGAGCACCTGAAATGGCGCAGGTAAATACAATCGATCAGGGCGAGATCGAAAAGTTTCAGGCCATGGCGGCTGAATGGTGGGATCCCAATGGGAAGTTCAAACCTCTCCATATGCTCAATCCCTGCCGGCTGGACTACATCACCGCGCAGATCGCGGCAGAATTTGACCGTGACTTGACCGAACCGCTTCCGTTTGAGGGGCTGCGAATTCTGGACATCGGCTGCGGCGGCGGGTTGCTTTCTGAGCCAATGGCTCGTTTGGGCGCATCGGTTGTCGGAGCTGACGCTGCTGAGCGCAATATTCCGGTCGCTAAGGTCCACGCAGAAGAACAGGGGCTGACAATCGATTACCGCCACACAACGGCGGAGGCTTTGGTTCAAGAGGGTGAACAGTTCGACGCTATTCTCAACATGGAAGTGGTCGAGCACGTTGCGGATCCACTGGCCTATCTGACAGCATGTCATGATCTCTTGAAACCGGGTGGTTTGATGGTGTGTTCGACGATCAACCGGAACCCAAAGAGCTTTGCGATGGCGATCGTCGGTGCCGAGTACGTGATGCGTTGGCTTCCCAAAGGCACCCACGAATGGTCAAAATTCATTACTCCAGATGAGCTATTTGAACTGATCCGAAATGCTGGTTTGGATCCGGTCGACCGAAAAGGTTTTGTTTTTAATCCAGTCACTTGGTCGTGGCGCATTAGTGACCGCGATCTCAGCGTGAACTATGTGACTGCCTCTATTCGTCCGAAGAATTAGGGTCTTCGAACCGGCGCCGGATTTCCCGCAACACTGGCAGGGCGCCACGGACATTGTCCGTACCCGCCGCAGCGACGACGCTATCCAAGATGGGCGCAACTGCCGCAAATGCTTCGTCGCGCGCTTTGCGCCCGGCATCGCTGATGCTTACGATCTTGCGTCTTGCGTCATCCCAATCGGGGCGCACATGCACATAGCCGGCCCACTCTAGGCGACCGATGGTATTAGTCATGGCGCCGCGAGTTACGTGAAACGCCTTGGCAAGCTGTGCGGGGGTGCGGTCTGCGTTTGTCCGGGCCAAGTGGTTCAGCACCGAGAAATGACTTAGCTCCATGTCGCCAGGCAAAGCTTTGGCCAAGCGTGCGCGCGCTAATTGATCTGCCATAAACAGTTCACTGAAAAGCGCGACGGCAAGGGGATCGCCCGGTTCTTTAGTTTCGGCCATTACGGTGCCACATAGTCTCGATCATGCTTCAGCGACGGGATGCGTCGCCGCGCATCATCAACGTCTTCCAGTTTCAGATCAACCATCGTGACGCCGGGTTCTTCGCCACCGTCTGCAAGTACACGCCCCCATGGATCGACCGCGAGGGAGTGGCCATAGGTTTGGCGCGCGCGGCCTTGAACCGCCGCGTGTGTGCCGCACTGCGCCGGGGCCAACACGAAACAGCCGGTTTCAATGGCCCGGGCGCGCAAAAGAACTTCCCAATGAGCTTCACCTGTCGGCTTTGTGAACGCCGACGGAATAGAGACGATTTGGGCGCCCGCGTGAGCCAGAGTTCGGTACAAATGCGGAAAGCGCAAATCGTAGCAGATCGTCATACCGAGAGACGCTCCCGCGACGTCAGCTAACACCGCCTCCTCGCCCGGACGATACCCTTTGCTCTCTTGATAGCTTTCTGTTTCGGACACCTGAATGTCGAACATGTGGATCTTGTCGTAACGGGCAGCAACGGTACCGTGTCCATCAATCAGTATTGACCGGTTCACAAAGCGATCATCGACACCATCTTGCTTTAAAGCCAATGACCCAATCAAAATTGGAACTTGAGAGTTTCTCGCGACATCACGAAGTGCCGCCAGAGTCACATCTTCAGATTCGGTTTGCAAAACCTCGGTCTGCCGCGGCCGGCTGGCAGAAACGCAATTCGTAACCTCGGGCGTCAAAACTAAATCCGCACCGTCATCAATTGCGGAGCGAACAAATTTTAGCGTCTGTCTGAGATTCTCCGTCGGATCGTCCGACGCATTAAGCTGGATCAGGCCAACGCGCATCTTCACGCCGCCAGCATTGGATCCAGCCTTCCACCACGTTCAAGCGCATAGAGATCGTCACATCCGCCAACATGGCGTCCGCCGATGAAGATTTGTGGAACTGTGTGCCGACCTTTCGCGCGCGCCATCATCTCTTGCCGTTTTGCAGGATTTCGGGCAACGTCAATTTCAACAAACGACACACCCTTTTGGGTCAAAAGCCGCTTCGCGGCGTGGCAGAACCCGCAAAGTGGTGACGTATAAATCTCGACTGCATTCATGAGTTCGTCCAATTCTAGGTTGGATCTGTATTTAGGGCGTTTTTATCACCCTTGCCAGCGCAAGCACGAAAACCTGATCTGCGCCTGCGTCATACAAAGCTTCAGTTGCTGCCGACAGGGTCGCGCCCGAGGTCATGACGTCATCAATCACAAAAACGCTGCAGCCCTGAATGTCAGATTTCCGGCGTGGATTGAAAGTGATCGCGC
>JAPPOI010000307.1 GCA_028818055.1 Boseongicola sp. | reverse complement strand
GACATGCGCGGATTGCCTGAGCTTTGAACATCGAATGCGCCGCTTGTGGAGGTGCTGGAAGAGGACCTCAGCCAACTGGTTGGTCGCCTGAAGCGCAAGACTTTGGCAGACGACGATGACCTTGAAGATGAGATCAAGCAGGTCGTTCGGAAGACGTCTCAGGACGAAATCGGCAAAAAGCCGGAAGTGACGACCGTCATCAGTCGGTTGAGCAACTAGCAGAGCATGCGCGCCGTAATTTTCGATCTGGACGGGACGCTGATCAATAGCTTGCCGACCATAACCAACGCAGCCAATGCGTTGCTTGCTGAGAATGGGCAGCCGCCCGTTACCGACGAACTCACAGTTCATTTCGTTGGTCTTGGCGAACGGGTTTTCATGGAACGCCTAATTGCAGCAACCGCGCTGAACACGCGTGACTTCGACCCGCTTACTCATCGATTTGTTGAGTATTATCAGGAGTTTGCGAAGGTTACGCCGTTGATGCCTTTTGTGAGCGAGGTTCTAACAGATCTTGGTGACGCGGGATTTGCGTTGGGACTTTGCACAAATAAGCCGCGTGCTCCTTTGGCAACGACCCTTGCAGCGGCCGGCCTGGACAAGGCGTTCAAAGTCGAAGTCGCGGGCGATGATTTACCAAAACGCAAGCCGAACCCCGATCCCTTGATCGAGGCGGCCCGGCGATTGGAGTCTGACCAGTTCATTTATGTTGGCGACAGCGAGATCGACGCGGAAACGGCCCGAAACGCTTGAGTGCCGTTTGCGTTCTTCACAGAAGGCATTCGGACGACGGACATCGCCGACATTCCGTTCGATGCGTCTTTTGATGACTTTCGCGACTTGCCTGAAATCTGCGATCGGCTGTTAGCCTAACTAGCTTTTCGTTCTTCGAAGCTCTTAGCGATAAAGCTTGGCATATGATCGCCCATGCCGACGACTTTTTTGTCGTCGAACTTCGGCTTGCTGCGCTCACGACCACCGCGTTGTTTTTTGGGTGGGGCATCGTCATTGGCCTTGGTGTCTGTAGCAGGTTTTGCTTCCGCTTCAGCTTCCACCTTCGGCTTCTTTTCCCGCTTCGGTTTGTCCTTTGGCCCAGGCATGTCAGGCACCTCGGCGCGGGGAATCTCTTTGTCGATCAGTTTCTCGATGGCGGACAGCAATTTTTCGTCTGCGCCAATGCAAATCATGACAGCCTTGCCATCGCGGCCAGCCCGTCCTGTGCGGCCGATACGGTGAACATAGTCTTCCGAATGTGTCGGAACATCGTAGTTGAAGACGTGGCTTACCGACGGAATATCCAATCCGCGTGCAGCGACATCTGAGGCTACGAGAAATTGAAGTTCATTGTCTCGGAATGCGTCAAGCGTCTTGGTCCTTTGCGACTGGTCAAGGTCGCCATGGATCGGAGCCGCGTTATATCCATGCTTTTTCAATGACTTGGCGACGATATCAACATCAGTCTTCCTGTTGCAGAAGACCATGGCGTTGGTGCAGCGATCACCTTCGCGCTTGATGATTTCACGAAGCACATGGCGTTTTTCCTTGGCTGCACGATCACGTCGGGACGCTTTGAAGACGACTACTTCTTGTTCGATCGTTTCGGAAGCTGTTGCCTGCCGGGCAACTTCGACGCGTTCGGGTGCGGAAAGGAAGGTGTTGGTTATCCGTTCGATCTCGGGTGCCATGGTGGCGCTGAAGAACAGCGTCTGGCGGGTGAACGGCGTTAGGCTGAAAATGCGCTCGATATCGGGGATGAACCCCATGTCCAGCATCCGGTCAGCTTCATCGACCACCATGATTTCAATGCCGGTCAAAAGCAGTTTGCCGCGCTCGAAGTGATCGAGCAGCCGGCCTGGCGTTGCGATCAGAACATCAACGCCTCGATCGATCAGCAGATCTTGTTCTTTGAAACTGACACCACCGATGAGCAGAGCTTTCGATAGCTTCACGTGTTTTGCATAGGTGTCGAAGTTTTCGGCAACTTGAGCTGCAAGTTCGCGTGTCGGGCACAACACAAGAGAGCGGGGCATCCGTGCTCGGGCCCGACCACGAGCCAGCAGGTGGATCATCGGCAGCGTGAAGCTGGCCGTCTTTCCCGTGCCGGTCTGCGCAATTCCCAAAACATCACGACCCTCAAGGGCAGCTGGAATAGCGCCAGCTTGAATCGGAGTTGGTGTTGTGTAACCGGCTTCCTCAACCGCCTTCAAAACTTTTGGCGAGAGCGCCAAATCGGAGAAATTCGTCATATCGGTCCATACATTACGGACCAATCTTGAGGCCCGTCGGCTGAACGGCGCGGACCCGTATGATCCTAGCTTATCCACAAGCTGCCGTAACTGCGGTAAGACCTAGGGCAACACCAACTTATGGTCAACGCAACATATGGGTTTGTGGACAATGTTGTGATAGTTGCGTGATTGTTTCCACAGTTAAAGAACCCCAAGAACTCACTCAATTTTTTGTTGCGTGCCTTATTTTGTGGCATCGCAGCTTACGTGAGGTCAGCCATGCGGCTGGCACCTAGGTTTTACCCACAGAATTCGGGGCAAATGTGCAATCAAATCCGGCGCATTTTGCAGTTTTTGGGACAAATGCAACTTAAGTGGTTCAGTATTGGAATTGCGTAGGGCTCTGCTCACAGAGTTATCCACAGAGTGTTAATCGGCAATTTCGTTAAGAGACCATCATTTCCTTGGTCGCGGAAAGTGTTAATTCCGGATGATCTCGCTCAACACGATCAATATCCCATTGTAGGCGCGTCAGATAAACGAGGTCGCCATCATTATCTTCAGCCATGTGGCCTTTGTTCGCCTGTGCAAATGCGTCGACTTTGTCTTTGGGGCCATGAACCCAGCGCGCAGAGGTGAACTGCGATGGCTCGAAACGAACCGGCAGGCCGTATTCAAGTTCAATCCGACTGGCCAGCACTTCGAACTGAAGTTGCCCAACGACGCCAACGATAAATCCTGACCCAAGGGTCGGTTTAAAGACCTTGGCTGCGCCTTCTTCTGCGAACTGCATCAACGCCTTGTCCAGGTGTTTCGCCTTCAAGGGATCTCCGGCTCGGCAGTTTTGCAGAAGCTCGGGTGCGAATGAAGGGATGCCTGTCACTTTCAGGGCTTCGCCTTCAGTCAGCGTGTCGCCGATGCGAAGCTGTCCGTGGTTGGGAATGCCGATAATGTCACCGGCCCAAGCTTCCTCTGCCAATTCGCGGTCAGACGCGAGGAACAAAACCGGGTTTGAGATTGCCATCGGCTTTTTCGTCCGAACGTGGTGCAACTTCATACCGCGTTCAAAGTGCCCTGATGCCAATCGCACGAAAGCGACGCGGTCGCGGTGCTTGGGATCCATATTGGCCTGAACTTTGAAAACGAACCCGGCGACTTTCTCTTCATCGGGGCTGACTTGCCGCGGTTCGGCCGATTGCGGTTGGGGTACGGGCCCAAAATCTCCGATGCCGTCCATAAGCTCGCGGACACCGAAAGAGTTGATGGCAGAGCCAAACCAAATCGGTGTCAGGGAACCTTCCAAGAATGCCGAACGATCAAAGGCGGGCAAAAGTTCGCGCGCCATTTCAACTTCTTCACGCAATTGCTCCAAAAGCGCTTCCGGCACGTGTTCGACGAGTTTTGGGTCATCCAAACCGTCGATCTTTATCGACTCGGCGACCTTATTTCGATCCGACCGCTCCATAAGTTCTAGCCGGTCATTCAGCATGTCGTATGAGCCGATGAAATCGCGTCCAACGCCGATTGGCCAAGATGCCGGTGTGACGTCGATCGCAAGGTTCTCCTGAATCTCGTCGATGATCTCAAATGTCTCGCGGCTTTCGCGGTCCATCTTGTTACAAAACGTCAGGATCGGCAGATCGCGCAGACGGCAAACCTCAAACAGCTTCTGGGTCTGGCTTTCAACACCCTTCGCGCCATCGATCACCATGATGGCGGCGTCAACGGCGGTAAGTGTGCGATACGTATCCTCGGAGAAATCTGAGTGACCTGGCGTGTCGACAAGATTGAATCGAAAGTCCCGATAGTCGAATGACATCGCCGAAGCACTAACCGAGATGCCACGATCCTTTTCCATTTGCATGAAGTCTGACCGCGTGCGGCGCGCTTCGCCCTTGGCGCGTACCTGTCCGGCCCTCTGGATGGCGCC
>JAPPOI010000417.1:8329-18200 GCA_028818055.1 Boseongicola sp. | reverse complement strand
GTTGGCGCTGTTTGCAATCATCGTGGCCATGTCATGGGGATTAAATCAGGTCTTCACGGGGCGCGCGGCGTTGCTTCATCTCGGCGCCTTCACCGCGACCATCATGACCGCGAATGTGTTCTTCATCATCATGCCGAACCAACGGATCGTCGTTGCGGATTTGAAGGCGGGTCGTACCCCGGATGCAAAGTATGGCAAGATCGCCAAACTGCGTTCGACGCACAACAATTATCTGACCCTGCCCGTCATTTTCCTGATGCTGTCGAACCACTATCCTTTGGCCTTTGCCACCGAGTTCGCGTGGATCATCTCGTGCTTGGTGTTCTTGATGGGCGTCACGATCCGGCACTATTTCAACTCTATGCACGCGCGCAGTGGTCGGCCCAGTTGGACGTGGGCTGTGACGGTGATTTTGATGTTGATCATTGCCTGGCTTTCTACCGCCTCGATGCATGACACATACGAGGCTTCCGAGGATCGCGCGTTGACCAACAGCGAATTGGTTTTCGCGTCTGCCGAAGGGTTTGAGGACGCCTATGATGTTGTTTTGGGCAATTGCTCGATGTGTCATGCGCGCGAGCCTGTATGGGATGGCATCCGGTGGGCTCCTAAGGGTGTGCTGTTGGAAACCCCCGCAGATGTCGCCCGCCACGCGCAGCCGGTTTACCTTCAGGCCGGGTTGAGCCATGCGATGCCGCCACCAAATGCGGTTCAGATGACCGAAGAAGATCGAGATATCCTGATTGCCTGGTATCGCGAAGCGCTTCAGTAACGAACTGTAAATTTCAATTGCTCTGAGTTTCTTTTTGTATACAAATTGTATGCAACAAGGAATCTACATGGCAAAACTTACAAAAGACGACTGTTACCGAGATCTGAAAAATCGGATTCTATCGACAGACCTTGCGCCTGGCAGCGATCTTGATGAAGCGACGCTTACTGATCGCTATGGGTTGTCACGCACACCACTGCGCGAGATTTTTCAACGACTGGCCGGTGGCGGATACGTCCGACTTGAAACCAATCGCGGCGCAAAGGTCGCCTCGATGGATATCGGAACAATGCGTACATTCTTTCAGACCGCGCCGATGGTTTACGCCAACATCGCACGACTGGCCGCGGAAAATCGCACCACAAAGCAACTGGACGTATTAAAGGAAGCGCAACGTCAATTTGGGCGCGCCACGGATCACGGCGATACCTCGGCCTCGGCGCTGGCAAACCACCGTTTTCACGCGATGATTGGCGCAATGGCGCACAACCCATATTTGTCTGCTTGCCTGGACAGGCTTCTGATCGATCACACCCGGCTCAGTCATCAGTTCTATCGCCCCAAAAGCTCGGGTGATAACGCGCGGATCGCCAAAGCGTCCGAACAGCATGATGCGATGATTTCTGCGATTGAAGGTCACGAGGCAGCACTGGCCATCGACCTGACTCTCCAGCATTGGGATCTTTCAAAAGATCGCATGGAAGACTTCGTGCGCCCGGACCCATTGCCCATAGACGTTGTTTCGCTTGAGGATCGAAAGAATGCAGTTTGAAGGCATCTATACGCCGCTGGTCACGCCCTATTTCGACGACTTCTCGTTGAACGAAAGGGCGCTGGCCGAAACGGTCGAATTTCTGGTTTCAAGCGGTGTCCACGGCATCATCGTGGCTGGCACAACTGGCGAATACTATGCCCAAACGGCAGACGAGCGCGTGGACTTGATGGGGCGCGTCAAAACGCTGATCAAAGGCCGCGTTCCATTGATCGTGGGCACGGGCGCCATGCGCACGGAGGACAGTGTATTCTTCGCCGAAGCCGCAAAAGACATTGGTGCCGAAGCGATATTGGTGGCAACACCGCCCTATGCCTATCCGACAGGCCGCGAGATTGCGTTGCATGCGCTGGCAATCGACAGAGCCGCAAACCTGCCTGTCATGCTGTACAACTACCCGGGCCGAATGAGCGTCAATATGGACGAGGATTGTCTGGACCGGTTGGGTCGCAGTGGCAACTTCTGTGCCATCAAAGAAAGCTCTGGCGACGCCAATCGTCTGCACATGTTGGCTCGCGATTATCCGCATATCGCTTTGTCGTGCGGTATGGACGATCAAGCACTTGAGTTCTTCGCCTGGGGCGCGCGCAGTTGGGTGTGTGCCGGCTCCAATTTTGCCCCCGAGGCGCACATAGCGCTTTATCGTGCTTGCGCGCTTGAAGGCGATTTCACAAAGGGCCGCGCGATTATGTCGGCCATGTTGCCGTTGATGCGTGTTCTGGAACAGGGCGGCACGTTTATTCAGTGCATCAAGCACGGTTTGACGATGCGTGGCATCGCAGCAGGTCCGCCCCGTAAACCCTTGCAACCCTTGAACAAAGATCAAAAGCGCGAGCTTGAGGAAGTGATCAGAACAATGAACACGACCATTGCCGCGATTGAAGGAGGCACCACATGACCGAGCTTCTGACACACGCGGAATACCAGGCGATCGCGGCAGAAATTGATTTACCGGCAGCGCCTTACATCGATGGAAAGTTCCGCAAAGGTGCGGGAAAACCCATGAAAACCGTGAACCCGGCGACTGGCAAAGTTCTTGCCACGCTTTCGACCGCCGGTGCAAAGGATGTCGACCTGGCGGTAAAGAAGGCGCGAGAGGCATTTGATCAGGGACTTTGGTCGAAAGCGCATCCCAGCGAACGCAAAGACGTGCTTATCCGGCTGTGCAAGTTGATCACTCGTCGGCGGCGGGAATTGGCCGTGATGGAAAGCCTTGAGAGCGGCAAGCCCATTCGTGACGTTGAAGAGGTCGATATCCCGGAAACCATCGAATGCATTAAGTGGCACGCAGAAGCCGTTGATAAGATTTACGATCAAGTGGCTCCGACAGGCGATGATGCGATGGCAATGGTCGTGCGCGAGCCGATCGGCGTAGTTGCGGCGGTTCTGCCTTGGAACTTCCCGCTTCTGATGTTGGCGTGGAAGATTGGACCCGCGCTTGCTGCCGGATGTTCGGTGATTGTGAAACCGGCCGAGCAGACGTCTATGACCGCGCTGCGCGTCGCTGAGATCGCGCATATGGCGGGTGTACCTCGCGGCGTGCTTCAAGTTCTGCCGGGCGATGGCCCATCCGTTGGCGAGCCTCTTGGTCGCCATATGGACGTAGATTTGGTGACGTTTACCGGTTCGACGGAAACCGGGCGCAGATTTCTAAGCTACGCAGCCGAGTCAAACTTGAAGAAAGTCGTGCTCGAGTGTGGTGGCAAGAACCCCGCGGTGGTCTTTTCGGATGCGGAAAACCTGGACAATGTGGCTGAGCACGTTGTGAACGCCGCCTACTGGAACATGGGCGAAAACTGCTCAGCCGCTTCCAGATTAATCGTCCACAAAGATGTCAAGGCTGCACTGATGGAACGCATTCTCGCACGCCTGCGGGATTGGAAAACAGGAGATCCCTTGGACCCGGCCAACCATCTGGGCGCGTTGATCGACAAGGATCATGTGAAAAAGGTCAAAAGCTATCTCAAAGGCAAGGCTTTGGCCGGCGGAACCGTCGACGGACCTTATATTCAACCGACAATCTACGAGGTCAGAGCCTCGGACAAACGGGCCAAGGAAGAGATTTTCGGCCCGGTTCTCTCTGTCATCGAAGTGGCGTCAGAAGACGAGGCCATCGCACTTGCCAATGCAACGGAATATGGCCTTGCCGCCAGTGTATACACTTCGAATACAAGGTCTGCATTGCGCGCAGCGCGGGCAATCCGCGCAGGAACGGTAACCGTCAATTGCTATGGTGAGGGCAACCTCGCGACGCCTTTTGGCGGCTATAAGCAATCGGGCTTCGGTGGTCGCGACAACGGCATCCACGCGCACGACCAATACACCGAACTGAAGACCATCTGGATTGATCTGAGTGATCCACGTGACGGAGACAACATCGGATGACAGTCGAGGCGGTCGGCACAACGCGCCGTGGACGTGGAGCGCGCAAGGCGAAGCGACAGGCGCGCGACTTCACCATGCTGCCTGCCCTGAGGCGGCGATTGCCTCTCGTCGAACCGATGGATCAGGATCAGATTGAACGGATCGATGCTGCTTCGATGCACATCCTCGAAAACGTCGGGGTCCAGTTTCGCGACGCCATCGCTTTGGAGGATTGGAAAGCAGCAGGTGCCAAGGTCGACGGAGAAATGGTTTTTCTTGATCGTCACTTGGTGCGCGAATTGATCGCGACAATTCCCGAGACCTTCACCTATCACGCACGAAACCCGGCCAATAACCTGCCGTTCGGATTGGACCACGGAATGTTTGTTCCGATGACCGGCGCGCCTTACCTACGCGATCTGGAGGACGTGCGCCGCAATCCAACGCTGGATGACTTGGCCAACTTTCACAAGCTGAGCCACATGCTCCCGGCCATCCACAGCTCGGCCCACCACATCGTCGAGCCCTATGACCATCCAATCAGCCAACGGCATCTGCGGATCACATATTCGTCGATGAAGCATTCGGACAAAACGTTCATGGGCATGACGACAAGCCCCAAGAACGCCGAGGACGTGATGGATATGTGCGCGATCCTGTTTGGCGACGAGTACCTGGAAACGCATCCTGTCGTGACTGGCAATTGCAACGGCAATTCGCCGCTTGTCTGGGATGAGACGATGCTTGGTGCGATGAGGGCTTTTTCCAAAAGAAATCAACCAGTTCTGTGCTCACCTTTCGTCCTTGGTGGTGCCAATACACCAGCATCGGTAGCCCCAACAGTTGCCCAGCTCAATGCCGAAGCGCTTAGTGCGCTGGCCTACACCCAAGTTGTCCGCAAGGGCGCTCCTGCCATTTACGGTCACTATTTGTCGACCGTGAGTATGAAGTCTGGTGCTCCGATGGCAGGCACCCCCGAGATCAGCTTGATGAACTTCATGATCGGACAGATGGCGCGATTCTATGGCGTACCTTGGCGGTCCTCCAATACCTTGGGTGGCGCCAAAACATTTGATGCGCAAGCCGGCTATGAAAGCGCCATGACCTTAAATGCTGTCCTGATGTCGGGGTGCAATTACATGTGGCACTCGGCCGGCTGGAACGAAGCTGGCATGCACTGTTCAATGGCCAAGTTTGTCGTTGACGCAGAAGTCTGTGCGATGGGCTACCGCATGGCGGAAGGCATCCGGTGGGACGATTTCGATGAGGCCTTGTCCGCCGTGACCGATGTCGGACCGGGCGGCCACTATCTTGGTCACCCTCACACGCTTGAAAACTTTCAGCGCGCGTTCTTTATGCCGGAGCTCTTCGACAACAACTCGATCGAGCAATGGCAAGCCGAAGGTGCAATCGAGGTGAATGAACGCGCGCTCAATCACGCCAAGGCGCTTCTTGGTGACTACGAAGAACCAAAGCTTGATCCCGGCGTCGACGAAGCGCTTCGTGACTACATAGCCAGACGGGAACGCGAAATTCCGGCCGCCGACGCGCTTAATCAGGAGTACTGAGGTGGCCGAGATCAAAGTCTCTCGCTTGCCGCATGACCCGGGACCCGCTGGATGGAACCGCATCCTTCCAGATCCGGCCCCTGCACAAGTGCTCGAAGATCGCATTACCGCAGAGTGGTTGGTCATTGGCGCAGGTTTTGCTGGCCTTGCCGCGGCCCGTCGGCTGTCGGAACACTGCCCAGGTGACAAGATTGTCGTACTAGACGCCACGCGGATCGGCGACGGCCCCGCGGGCCGAAATTCCGGCTTTATGATCGACCTGCCTCATGATTTGTCATCTGACACCTACGGCGGTGATCTTGAAGCAGATCTTGCCCAGATTGCGGATAACCGCACGGGTATTACCTTCGCCGCCGAAATGGCCGCCGACTTTGGGTTGTCAGAAGAGGCGTTTTCTCTGGCTGGCAAGACAAACGCTGCAGCGACGCCCAAGGGACTGGATGTCACAAAACATTACGCAGCACATTTGAAGCGGCTTGGCGAAGATCATGAAGTCCTATCGTCCGAAGACATGCGGCAAATGACGGGAACCGATTACTACATTGGCGGCCTGTTCACACCCGGTGCAGCTATGATCCAACCCGCCCTTTTTGTTCGCGGCGTTGCGAATGGACTACGAAGTAACCGCATCCAGATCTTCGAAAATTCACCCGTCGTTTCGTTGAAGCACGAAAGCAATTGGATCGCCGAAACCACATCCGGACGAGTCACCGCGCCGAACGTCATCTTGGCCGTCAACGGCCATTTGAACAGTTTTGGATTTGCAAAGCGCCGTTTGGTCCATGTCCTGACCTATGCTTCAATGACCCGTGCCCTTTCAGGTGATGAAATCAAAACGCTTGGGGGACGTGCAACTTGGGGCGTTACATCGGCTGATCCCATGGGGACGAGCGTGCGCCGAATAAGTGGGCTTGGCGGTGATCGCATCGTTATACGCAACACGTTTACCTACGAACCATCTTTGACTGCAGGTGATGACAAAGTCGATACGATTGGCCGCTCGCATGACAAGTCATTCAAGGCACGTTTTCCGGCATTGGCGCATGTTGCGATGGAACACCGCTGGGGCGGACGTTTATGCCTGAGCCGAAACAACGTTCAGAAGATCGGACGTTTGGACGACGGCCTATATTCGGCGTGTTGTCAAAACGGATTGGGAACGGCCAAGGGAACTTTGGCAGGACGACTTGCCGCGGACCTTGCCACCGGCGTCTCTTCGGCTTCTTTGGATCGGGCTTTGTCCGCTCCTCCTCCTGCTGCCCTACCGCCGGAACCTATTGCCAAAATCGGTGCGAGCGCCCGGATTGCCTTAGGTCAAATACGGGCTGGACGAGAAAGATAATCATCTCAAAATAAATAAAATTTTCAAAAAAGTGCGAGTTGGTTGAACACTTTCGCTGGAACACAGCCCTCACATTAAGCGCACAGAAACCCTTCTATTCTAGAGACAACAAAATTGCTGCGTGTTCGGGTTTATCTTTCCGGACCTTCAAAGCGATGCGGTTCTTTGGGGCTTGTACCAAAATGACTCTCAACTCATTCACGAAACGGCGGTTTCCCGTATTCAGTCTGCGTTCGGTTTTTCTCACATGCATGTTTCTGGTGACGGTTTCGACCGCGATTGTCGCGGGGACGCTGCAATATCTATCGGTTCGAACAGAACGAAACATAGCTATCGAGGCGACGCGCAACCTTGGTAACGACATCACTGGGTTGATGGCCGAGACTTTCAGCGACGCGCTGTTGTTCGGCAAATCCCATTTCGTTCAAAAAAGCCTTGACCACTTGCTTGAAGTTGAAGGCGGTCGATTGTCTGGCGCGCTCGTGGTGACCAATGACGGTGGCGTGGTCGCAGAAACCGGAAATACCGACAATCCAAACCTTTTGCGCCTTGCCGAAACAGCACTAGCCTCCGATGTCGTCGAATACACCGGTGACGGCTTGTGGATTGCCGTACCCATTCGAAATGCCAGCCAACCTGCCCCGATCGGGGTTTTTGCCGCAGTCTGGTCGCCTGAAGAGATCATGGCTCAGATTGATGAGCGCAACATCGATCAAGTACGGATTGCCACAGCGGTATTTGTTGCGGTTCTGATCTTTTCGGCTATTTCGTTCAAATTTGCCGTTTCAGTCCCGTTGCGCGCAGTGGCAGCCCGAACAGTTGAGCTTGGCGAAGGCAATTACGATCGAGGGGTTCCCGGCAAAAAACGCTTTGACGAGATTGGTGAGACAGCACGCAGTCTGGACGAACTGCGGGCAAAGCTTTTGGCTGCAGACGCAATCAACCGAGATGCGGTTTTCCAAAGCGCAGGTTTCCAGGCATCATCAACCGCGCTTTTGATGACTGACGCAGACCTGATCATCACGCATGAAAACGCCACACTCCAACAACTTTTCGCATCAAATCCCGATGCATTTAAGGCAGTTTTAGAAAGCGACGTGAAGGACGGCATTGTCGGGAAGTCTGTCGCTAGCATCGACATTTCCGGCACCCGTATCAAAACCCTGATCGATGAAAATGAACTACCGATGCGCCTTGATAAGGTTCTCAACGATCGGACGTTTTCGATTAAGATCAACGCTGTATCTTCTCCGGACGGCGACAAAGTTGGTTATGTCTTCGAATTGGAGGAAGTCACCCAAACACGCAGAAACGAAGCGATCATTTCAGCTTTGGAGGCGGGTCTTATGCGCGCAGACTTCGATGCGTCTGGCCGTCTTATTTCGGGGAATACCACATTGACCAGATCATTACCCTGTTTGGTCGAATGTCCGGAAGAACTTGAAATCAGCTCTGCCGCCAGCAGCGATACGTCGCCAATTGATCTTTCAAGCAATGTCGGGCACGAGACATTGAGTGATACCTTCAGACTAACCGACGGCGAAGCAACCCGGGTGGTCAATGGCTCGATATCCCCAATCAAAAATCAGCACGGTGCCAACACTGGGTTTGTGTTTCTTGGAAACGATATAACGGATGCCGAGACAGCCCGAAAAAATGCCGAAGCCGAAACTCGCGAGTTAACCGAAAGCGTTTTGAAAGTTGTCGATGCTCTGCGGCCAGCTCTGACAAACCTGTCGGAAGGCGATTTGTCCATGCGGATTACGTCTGCCTTTAGTGAAACGCACGAACCGTTGCGACACCAGTTCAATGCGTCCCTTCAAAGCCTTGATGACGCGGTGTCGCTGGTCCTTGTGAACGCGCAATCGATACTTGGCGAAGTCGGAAGCATATCTGTTGCGGCGGACGACCTTTCAAAACGGACTGAACGACAGGCGGCAACACTCGAACAGTTCGCGGCAGCATTGTCGGAAATTACCGCTTCCGTTGCTTCGGCGGCCGAAGGCGCAAACCAGGCCAACACAGCCGTGCTCAACGCCCGCGAAAATGCGGAAACTTCCGGTCAGGTCGTCAAGGAAGCTGTGGACGCAATGGGTGAGATCGCAAGCTCCTCACAGCAGATTTCGAAAATCACGAATGTCATTGATGACATTGCCTTTCAAACAAATCTGCTTGCTCTTAATGCGGGCGTTGAAGCCGCGCGTGCTGGGGAAGCTGGGCGGGGTTTTGCAGTCGTCGCGTCCGAAGTACGCGCGCTTGCTCAGCGGTCTTCCGATGCCGCACGCGAGATTAACGCATTGATCTCGACCTCAGGAAGTCATGTCGATCGCGGCGTAGCGCTCGTTGATAAGGCGGGTGAAGCTCTGAGCGAAATCGTGCAATCAATCGCGGGTATTTCGGGTTTGGTCACACAAATCGCAACATCAGCGAAGGAGCAGTCAGCAGGGCTGGAAGAGATCAACTCGTCTATTAGCCAACTCGATCAAGTGACCCAGCAAAACGTGGCAATGTTTGAAGAAATGACCGCCGCGTCGCATACGCTCAAAGACGAGGCGACCGCGCTGGTCGGTGCAACCGGACGGTTCCAGACTTCGTCCAAGTCAGCTTCAATTGTCCCGATGCCGAACAACCAGCTTGTTAGCAGCTCTCGGATTGAAGTCACAGAATTGGCTCCGACAGGACCATCCGGAGTCTCGGCTTCAAGCGCACTTGCGTTGGAAAATGATGATGATCTCGACGATGGGTGGGAAGATTTCTAGGCATGGCAAACGCTGGCACTTACCTTGATGCTCACCCCCGCAGTCTGGCACCCTTGGGATCGAATTCAGGTTCTGTTTGGATGACCGCGTCTCGCATCTCCCCCAAAATCTCGATCTGGACCTTTAGATCAGATGTAACTGCGCTTCTGGGTATCAATCCAAATGCCATAGACGCATTTTGCCAATGCGAGTAACCGCCGGACGTGCAAAACCCTGCGACTTTGCCGTCAATCCAGATCGGTTCATACCCGACCACGTCGCTGTCAGTTGCATCCACTTGGAACATGACGAGAC
>JAPPOI010000417.1:0-8319 GCA_028818055.1 Boseongicola sp. | reverse complement strand
AAGTCAGCGTTTTTTTGGAAATCGATGAACCGGTCCAGCCCCGTTTCCCCAGCAGTATAATCCGGAGAAAACTCACTTTGCCACGAACCGAAGTGCCGATCCAAACGCAAAGACATCATAGCACGCATTCCGAAGGGGCGCATGCCAAAGGTCTGTCCGGCCGTCCATAATGCGTCCCACAAACTTCGCTGATCCATCGGATCACAGAATATCTCGTACCCCAGGTCCCCGGTGTAACTCACGCGTTGAACGATGCAGTCGACAAGCCCCACGATCATGCGTCGTACATCCAAAAATTTGAAAGCGTCCGGACCAACATCCACGGTCGTAACACTCTTCAAGACATCCCGGGCGTTCGGTCCGGCAATTTGGAAGCCCGTGAGTTTGTCAGAAACATTGGCGACGGATACTCCATCCGACAGATGCTTTTCGAACCACCGCAGATGATCGTCCTGGCTGCCATAGCTCGCCGTAAGTCGAAACTCGGTTTCACTCAGGCAAGACACCGTGAAATCACCAAGAATACGCCCATTTGGCGACAACATGGGTGTTAATGACAATCGCCCAGGCTTCGGAATACGGCCCGCCATGATGTTGTCCAACCAAGCGCGTGCGCCCTGCCCGGTGACGTGGAACTTTCCGAAATTATGCACTTCGTTGATGCCGATAGATGTTCGCACGGCCTGCACCTCGGCAGCCGTTGCGTCCCACGCGTTTGAGCGTCGAAAACTTGGCGTTTCGAACCGGACTGCACCTGGCTCCGCAAAATAATTCACCACTTCCAGGCCGTACTGAGCACCGAAAACGGCGTTCATGCTATCCCACGTGTCGTACATCGGTGTTCGACGAAACGGACGTGCGGCCGGAAGCTCTTCATTGGGATAACTAACCGAAAAACGCCTTTGATAGTTTTCGATAACCTTCGGCAAGGTGTATCCAGGTGTTGTCCATCGCCCAAATCGCGCAACATCCATCGCGCGAGGATCACGCGACGTTTCTCCTTCAACCATCCATTCCGCCAAGGTCAGACCAACGCCCCCGCCTTGGCTGAACCCTGCCATTACGGCACAGGCCGACCAATAGTTCCGCAATCCCGGCACCGGACCAACCAGCGGATTGCCATCAGGCGCGAAAGTGAAAGGGCCGTGGATCACACGCTTGACACCAGCACGTTCCAGAATTGGAAACCGCTGATAAGCAAAGGCGACGCTGTCTTCGATCTTGTCCAGTGCATCATTCAAAAGTTCATGCCCGAAGTCCCACGGCGTTCCGTCAATTGACCACGCTTCACAGCTCTGCTCGTAGAAACCGATACACAGACCGCGTCCCTCCTGCCGCAAATAGCTTTCACCGCCGGGGTCCATGACATGCGGGCATTCGACGTCGCGATTGTAGATTTCCGGGATGTCCTCGGTGACCACATACTGGTGCGCCATCGGCATCAGAGGTAGATAGACGCCGGCCATACTCGCCACTTCGCGGGCCCACAAACCGCCTGCGTTTACAATGTGCTCTGCAACAATCGTGCCCTTTTCGGTGACGACATCCCAACCACCATCTGGGCGCGATTTCGTTTCGAGAACTTTGTTGTGCGTGATGATCTCAGCGCCGCCCATTCGTGCCGCTTTTGCGTAAGCATGCGTTGTACCCGAAGGATCAAGGTGCCCGTCCAATGGATCATATAATCCACCTAGCACACCGTCGACGTTCACGAATTCAACGAGATCGGTGATCTCGGAGGGAGACAAGATTTCGGTCTCCAGCCCCATGTAGCGATGCTTGGCGCGCTCGGCCTTCAGCATGTCCAGTCGCTCGGGCGTGTCTGCCAGCGTAACGCCGCCCACATGGTGCAAGCCGCACGACAAACCCGTCAGTTCTTCAAGTTCGCGATACAGCCGGATGGTGTAGCCCTGAAGCGCCGCCATATTGGTATCGCCGTTAAGCGTGTGAAAGCCGCCGGCTGCGTGCCAGGTCGAGCCACTTGTCAGCTCTGAACGCTCGACCAACATGACATCCGACCACCCAAGCTTGGTCAGGTGATACAGAACCGAACACCCAACAACACCGCCACCGATGACCACAACACGGGCTTCAGTTCTCATCTTCGTTTCCCCTTTTGACTCGCCCACCTGCGCATCAAACACGCCCATGCGCCGACAAACGTTTTTGCAAGTCATCCCTCAAAGGATGATCGGAATCCAAGGCGAAAATCCAAGCATGAGTGAGAAAAAAGCATTCAGCGTCAATATCTTGGGATTGTGCAGCGCGGTCCGCAATTTCAATATAGATATCGACCAATGCGCCCTTATCACTGCGCTCGTGCGCAGCAAGCATGCGTTGCTCTAATTCGTCATCAGAGTTCACGAGCGGCCCACTTTCGTGCGTCGACCAAATCCGAAGCGATCATTCCGCTGCAATCGAATGTTCCATCAGGCGCGACGCAACCCACCGATGGAAAAGGTGCGTCGGGCCATCCATCGCCGGCGAAAACCGCCCGCCGTCAAACCCGCGCGCACCGCGTGCAGCCTGCATACCTTCGACAACGTCGATATCTTCAATGAAGACAAGCTTCCATTGTGCGCTATTTTTCTCGCGCAGCGACTTCGAAGTGTCGTCGCTGGCATAGAACAGATGGATATGCTCGTGGGTCTCGCGCGGGCCTTTGGGTTCAAGAATAATCGCAAATACATGGTCTCGCTGAACGCCCAACATGACATTCGGCGTCACCGTTATGTACTCACCGGCTTCATTCCACTTCTCGGAAAGGTTTGGGAAATCTGGAAACTTGCTGCCGTCATCGTCTTCAATTTGGCGATAAACTTCTGTCCCTTGGCCTGAAAACTTCCCGGGCTCCATGATGTGGTAATGGTCTTCCAGTCTTGAATAGGTGTTCAGCCCCGGGTGAACCCATGGCAAGTGGTAACTTTCGCAGTAGTTTTCGACCGCAAGTTTCCAATTCGTGCGGCAGACAAGTGTAAAGGTGCTGTCCGCCCCTCCGTGGAACAACGGCACATCGAATTCTGCCCACCGCGCGATGAGATCACTGTGAAGTTCGGCAAATTCCGGAGCGTCACCGCTCAGATTGACGAAAACAACGCCCATCCAAATGTGGCTGCGCACCTCGATCAAGCCAAGCTCGTCTCGTTTGATACCGGGGTGAGAGTTTTGCCCCGGCCCACCGACATGCGGTGTCGCAACAAGCTTGCCTTCGTGGCTGTAGCACCAAGAATGATAGGGGCACCTGATGGCGCCTTCGATCTTCCTTGGTTCTTTAACAAGGATCATTCCACGGTGGCGGCATATGTTCTGAAACACCCGAACCTGCCCATCGCGCCCACGCATCGCAAAAAGCGGTACGCCAAGGAAATCAAAAGGTTTTGTGTCTCCGGCTTCGGGCAATTCTGCTTCCGTGCACAGACCTGCCCAAGTGGAATACCACAGAGGATCACGCTCGCGATCAAACATCTCATCCGAGACGTAATGCGCGTTGGACAAGCCGGTCGCCTCTTCAATCGGGCGAAGAACTGATTGGAGATCTGAATCAGGCATGTGGCACCTCTTTGGGTCGCTGTCCCAGCAAGTGTGCGAGCGCAAATTTACGCCATCGCGCCTTGATGCGACACCGCAGTGTCGCTTCCATTCATCCTAAAGTCCAATCGCACTGTTTCGCCTGTGCTCGCCGCGGCTTGCGCAGCCAGACCTATGGCAACGGCGCGCGCACCGTCGGTCAATGTGACCTCAGGTTCAGCATTGCCCCTTACGACTTCAAGAAACTTTACGTGCTGGTAAAATGTCGATCCATTGTGATCGCCAGCCTCCAAAATGGCCGGATCGACCGGAATATCGACGACCTGAGGGCCTTTGGGGCTTCGCGGCGAGACGACGACTTGCGGAACAGGCGCCTCGCCCAAATGCGTTGGCCAGAAACGCCCGGGACCGGGGACAAACGCCTCAATCTTCCCATTCGGCCCAACCGCTGAAATCTCTTCCTGATAGCGAGAACCTTCAGCGTACATACAGAGTTCCAGCATCGCGCGGGCGCCGCTATCGAAGTCCACGATCACATAGGCGCCATCCCAGATGTCCGGTATCTCGCCGCCATAAGCTTCATCTTTGTGGTTCACGTCTTGCCCAGCGCTGGCGACAACCCGGACCGGCTCGGCATCCAAAATCAATCGCATCAGATCGAAGAAGTGACAACATTTCTCGACCAAGGTTCCGCCCGTGTAGCGATTGAAACGGTTCCAATCGCCAACTTTCGGCAAGAATGGGAAGCGATGCTCGCGAATGCTTAGCATGGTCGGTTGCCCCGTCGCCGCGTTCACTTGCTCGATGAAAGTCTGGATCGGCGGCATATAGCGGTACTCCATCGCCACCCAGACCGGTGCCGGGTACGAGCCCTCGAGTGCCGCCACTTGCCCCGCCTGTGCAGGATCCGTGAACAAAGGCTTTTCAATCAAAAGCGGAAGTGGCCGCGTTGCGCTGATTTCTTCGAACTGCTCGACGTGAAGGTGGTTTGGAGACGCAATCAGCAAACAGTCGATCTCATCCTTCGCCAAAAGTTCCGATACCGAGCTCGCAAGCCGCGCATTCGGTGAAATCGACTTGGCCGCATCCGCTTGAATACGGTTTGGTTCGAAGATGGCAGACACTTTGGCATCGGGCAAAAGTGCGATGTTGCGGAGGTGCTCTTGCCCCATCATGCCGCATCCGATGACGCCATAGTTAATCGTCTTTGTCATAAGTCCAATTTACCTCATCCGCGCGACATAACGCGCTACCTTTGGGTCGAACCAGGTTCGTGAATATTCTGCCGTTTCGCCCGACTCGCTACGTCCCCAGCGTTCGATGAACCCGCAAGACGCGCCCTCTGCAAGTCCAAACGCAGGAACACTCCATTTCGGAACATGTGAAACGCCAACTCGGTCCTCAGCCCCCGTGATCCAGAGACCAAGCTCTTTGCGATAATATAGATAGAGCGACTCCAGAATCTCGGCTCGCTTAACGCTGTCTGCCCAACTGCCGTCCAGCCAGATTTCTTCCAGAGCAGCGGGTTGGCCGGAAAGACGCCTTAGGCGACGAATGCGGTGCCCTTCCTGCGATTTTCCGAAGGCTGGAAGATCGCCCGGCTTCGGCAGCCGTTCGACGCTCAGCAATTCGGCCGTCGGAAGCCCACCGCCTTCGACAAGCTCAAGCCGGAAAAAGGCATAAACGCCTGCGGCCTCGGCTTTGTGTCGAATGTAGTTGCCCGAGCCGTGAATGCGCTCAAGCAACCCCTTGTCGGTCAGATCATTCAGAGCCTTGCGAAGCGTTCCAACTGCGATCCCCAAATCCGCCGCCATATCCCGCTCAGGAGGAAGCCGTGCACCATCAGCCAGCCGTCCCGCTGCGATCTCACGGATCAGCAGCTCTGCCGTTTGCACGTACTTCGGCAAGGCGGTTTGGTCGGGCAAGCGCGGCGCTCCAAAAAATTGATACACTATTGATGTATATCAATGCGAATGCTACGCAAGTGAAAAAGACGCACCTTAAGAGGATTCGCATGACCGTCGTTCCCGTCACATCAGCCGATCTGGACGAAGTTGAGGTCAGCTGGTTTTCTGCTTTGTGTTCAGACGATTATGCTTATCTAGGTGTCCCGGATGGCGCTCTGCGATCCAGCTGGGAACATTGCCGCGACATTCTGCTTGAAGCCGAGAAACAAGGCTTTCGGAACATCCTTTGCCCGTCCTCTTATCAAGTGGGTCAGGATACGCTCAGTTTCGTAGCCGGCTGTGCGCCCCTTACTTCCAAAATCAACATGCTGGCAGCCGTCCGCTGCGGCGAGATGCAGCCAATCATGCTGGCGCGCACAATCGCGACGCTGGATCACATGTTGGAAGGTCGCCTGACAATCAACATCATCTCATCTGATTTCCCAGGTGAAAAAGCAGAAAGCGCGTTTCGTTATCAGCGGTCGCGCGAAGTCGTGGAAATCCTTCGCCAAGCCTGGAGCCAGGACGAAATCAACTATCAGGGCGAAGTCTACAACTTTGAAAATGTGCCCACCGGTCCAGCACAGCCGTACCAGCAAAACGGTGGCCCCTTGATGTACTTTGGTGGCTACTCGCCATCGGCGCTCGATTTATGCGGGCAGCATTGCGACGTGTACCTGATGTGGCCCGAGCCCAAGGAAAATCTGGCACAGCGCATGAGAGACGTGAACGCGGTCGCCGAAAAATACAACCGTACGCTGGATTACGGCCTTCGCGTTCACATGATTGTGCGCGACACCGAAGCAGAAGCCAAAGAGTATGCAGAGCACTTGGTTTCAAAGCTTGATGACGAATACGGACAGCTTATCCGCGAACGCGCACATGACTCGTCGTCGCTTGGCGTCAGCCACCAGGCCCGCGCCCGCGAACTGGCAGACAAGTTTGGGTACGTTGAACCCCACTTGTGGACCGGCGTCGGTCGCGCTCGGTCCGGGTGTGGTGCCGCTTTGGTCGGCTCGACTGATCAGGTCCTCAGCGAGATTGAAGAATACAAGAAAATGGGCATCCGCGCTTTCATCTTCTCGGGCTACCCACACATTGATGAATGTGTGTCCTTCGGCCAGCGCGTGCTGCCAGAACTGAAAACCTGCTCATTGCCACAGGCTTATGGACGCGTTCCAGCTTCAACCCCAGCAACCCCTCTCGGTATCGGAGAACGCGTGTAATGGATCGCATCCAGCTCCCTGGTGGCATTGAGTTCAGCCGCATCGTTTATGGCATGTGGCGCGTGGGCGATGACAAGGATACATCTGCGGCTCATATCCGAGCAAAAATCGATGCCTGCCTAGAACAGGGCATCACAACGATTGACCAAGCCGACATTTACGGTGGCTACACCGCCGAAGCGCTTCTCGGCAATTGTTTAAAAGAAAACAAAGGGCTGCGCGACCAACTTGAGATCGTTACCAAGTGCGACATCGTCGCTCCTGTTGGACGCCATGAAAAGGTTCGGGTTAAGCACTACGATACTTCGCGCGCCCATATCGAAGCCTCGATTGATGCGTCGTTGTCGGAAATGGGCATCGATCACATTGATCTTTTGCTGATCCATCGCCCCGACCCATTTATGGATCATCATGAAACTGGCGCAACACTCGACGATGCGGTGAAATCCGGCAAGGTTCGCTCTGTCGGTGTATCGAATTTCCGGCCTTGGGATTGGAACCTTCTGCAATCGGCGATGAGCACGCCACTTGCTACAAACCAGATTGAAATCAGTCTTGCTTGCCACGCGCCGTTCACGAACGGCGACATTGCGTTTCACCAGCAGCACGGCATTCATCCAATGGCTTGGTCACCTCTGGGTGGAGGCTCACTTTTTTCTGCCGAAAGCACCGGCGAACCGCGTGAAACGATCTCGAAGGTCGCACTGCTGAATGGCGTCGACGAGGCCGCCGTCGCCGTGGCCTGGCTTCTTGCGCATCCGGTTGGAATTCTTCCGGTGATGGGAACGAATACAATTGAGCGGATCAAGTCTTTTAAAGATGCACTCGGCGTCGAAATGGATCGCCAGACTTGGTTTGAGCTTTACACTGCAGCCCTTGGCCACGAGGTTGCATGAGGATGCCAGACGGAGACTTCCGCGATATGATGCGATTTACGCCAGGCCCAGACACCTCTCGCCAGTTCCGAGATGCTTTGTCGAATTTTGCCACGGGCGTCACGGTCGTCACCTGCCGCGGACCCGAAGGACCAGTTGGTATCACGGCAAATAGTTTTGCGTCCCTGTCTCTGGACCCACCCTTGGTCTTGTGGTCACCGGCGCGCGCTTCAAAGCGCTTTGCAGCCTTCGAGGCCGCCGACAATTACGCCATCCATGTGCTCTCATCCAGCCAGATGGATGTATGCAGGGGCTTTGCGCGAAACGGTACTGACTTTTCAGCTTTCGATTGGGAGACGAGCGCTGAAAACGTTCCTTTGCTAAACGGTTGCCTTGCGCGATTTGAATGTCTGCGCCACGCTGTCCACGATGGGGGTGATCATGCGATCATTGTGGGACGCGTTACCAATGCAGCCGTTGGGCCAGGAGAGCCGCTAATATTTTCAGGAGGATCCTACGGAGGGTTTTCCATCGGCGACTGAGCATCGCCAAAAATCCGCAGCCAAAACAACATAAACAAGGCTGCACAGGGGAGGAGGCGCAAAATGGCGCTTTTAACGGGGCTCTTATGGCCCTTTCAGACTTGGAACGATGTGGTCCTAAAAGTCGGCCGCTGGATTTCCATCGTAGCGATCTTATTGATGGTCGCCGCGATTTTGATCCAGGTATTTTTTCGGTACGTTC
>JAPPOI010000071.1 GCA_028818055.1 Boseongicola sp. | reverse complement strand
GTCAGCTTCATGTTCGAGCGCAAGGGAGAGATCCTTTATACCGCCGAAGCCGGCGACGAAGACAAGATCATGATGGCCGCAATCGAAGCGGGCGCTGAAGATGTCGAAAGCTCTGAAGAAGGTCACGCGATATACACAGCCGACACCGACCTCAATGACGTTTCCACGGCTCTTGAAGCTGATCTGGGAGAAGCTGAGTCGACCAAACTCATTTGGAAACCAACAACCACGACTGAGCTTGATTTGGACGGCATGCAAAAGCTGATGCGGCTGATAGAGGTCCTCGAAGATGACGACGACATCCAGCGCGTTACTGCCAATTTTGAGGTTTCTGACGAAGTGATGGCAGCCCTCGCTGACTAAACAGATAGGGTAGTGGGTCGGTCTTCCCGATTTTCTTGGCTTGTGAAGCGACATTTGCAGGCGCATGAAGGCGTATGACTTCCGCGGATTCTCCACAAGACACTCGGCACTCGGCGGGCATCTTTTGGATGTTCATCACAGGCCTTTGTTTTGTTGCAGTGACAGCCATTGTGAAGTTCGGCGCGCAAGATCTCCCAGCAGCACAAGCTGGTTTCATGCGTTATCTCATTGGGCTTGTGTTCGTCATTCCAATGATCAAACCGATGTTGAATGCGGGGATGACCCGAAGACATCTGACGATGTTTTCCCTTCGCGGAGTCGCGCAGGCATTGGGTGTGATCCTTTGGTTCTTCGCGATGACCCGGATCACAATCGCCGAGGTGACCGCCATGAACTATTTGTCGCCTGTCTACATAACTTTGGGCGCTGCTCTGTTTCTTGGAGAACGTCTGGCAGTTCGTAGGATTTTGGCCGTTGTGGTGGCCTTCGTCGGTGCCTTGATCATCCTGCGCCCGGGCTTTCGGGAAATTAGCCCAGGCCACATTGCAATGATAGGAACGGCAATATTGTTTGCTGTCAGCTACTTGATTGCAAAACAGCTATCGGGAGAACTTTCTGCTCCGGTCATTATTGGGATGCTCTCGATTACGGTCACCATCGCGCTTTTCCCATTTGCTTATGCGGTTTGGGTTACCCCGTCGTGGACCGAAATTGGATGGATGGCCTTGGTCGCTTTCTTTGCCACGGCGGGCCATTATTCCATGACGCTGGCCTTTGCGGCGGCGCCTGTGACGGTAACCCAACCGGTCACGTATCTGCAGTTAGTGTGGTCAACGCTGCTGGGTGTCTTGTTCTTTGCCGAGCCGATTGATGCATGGGTGGTTTTGGGCGGTTCGGTGATTTTGGCATCTGTCACGTTCATTACATGGCGCGAAGCGGTGCTGAAGCGAGATCTTTCCAGTAAGTCGCATCCGTCCTGATATTTGCCCGGGTATCTGTCAAATCCTCTTGTTTTTCTTTGAATTGTCCTAAAGTCGCCCACTTCTGAAGGTCTTTACTTCGAAGTAATTTTGGAGACTTCACACATGGGCGGCACGCACACACCCTCGCCAAACCAGAACTTTCAGGACCGTTTGGCTCGAGTTGCCGAAAAACGCGAACCGATCGAAGCGGCGAAGCCGTACGTTCAGGCTGTGCCCGATTGGAAACAGAACGCGAAGTACCCTGCCGCTTTGGTGGCGGCGGCGGCTTTGGGTATGCTTGCCGTCTTTGCTGCCCGCTACGTGCGCTTCCACCTATTCGGTGGAACCATGGCCGGAGATGATCCAGACTTCACGATGATCATTGATGCAGGCATAGCAATGGCCTGTGCGTTCGCGTTGTTCGCCATGTTACGCTTTTCCGACAAAAGCATGAAAACCGCTCAAACATTTGGCATCGTTTTCATGATCGGCGTCATGCACAACATGGTTCATGTTGCGCCCGGTCTATTCTCAACTCTGTTCTCGGAAGAGTGGACCGAAGATATCATCGCATATTCAGAGCCAGGCTCGATCTATTTTCGCGGGAACTATTTCAAAGTCATCGAAGACAAGGAAGTGGCCGAGGCGGCTGTGCCAACTGAGGATGGAACATCCGAAGATTCGTTTCCCAAGATGATCCGGATGGACAATTCCTGACGAAGGATTGACGCAGCTCGTGGATTGATGTGACCTCGCGGGAACGCCGCGAGGTACACTATGTCTAAACCCAATATCCTAATCATTATGGTCGACCAGCTGGCCGGAACGTTGTTTCCGGACGGTCCTGTGTCTTGGCTGAGAACGCCCAACCTTGCAGCGCTAGCCGAGCGTTCGCTTCGGTTCAGCAATGCGTACACCGCGTCACCTCTATGTGCGCCAGGGCGCGCAGGTTTCATGTCGTCAATGTTGGCGTCCAGAACAGGTGTTTACGACAATGCAGCTGAATTCCGGTCTGATATCCCTACATTTGCGCATCATCTGCGACGGGCCGGATACGCGACGTGTTTATCTGGCAAGATGCATTTTGTCGGCCCCGACCAGCTTCATGGTTTTGAAGAGCGTTTGACGACGGACATATACCCGGCAGACTTCGGCTGGACGCCCGATTATCGGAAGCCGGGCGAGCGCATTGATTGGTGGTACCACAATATGGGGTCCGTTACCGGCGCGGGCGTCGCCGAGATTTCCAATCAAATGGAATACGATGACGAAGTTGCGCACTTCGGCTGCCAAAAACTCTATGATTTGGCTCGTGGACGTGATGATCGGCCATGGTGTCTTACGGTGAGTTTTACGCACCCGCACGATCCTTATGTGGCGCGGCGGAAATATTGGGATCTTTACGAAGGCATCCCGCAATTGTCGCCGGATGTTGGTCCAATCTCATACGAAGACCTCGACCCACATTCCAAGCGCATCTTTGATGCAAACGATTGGCGGTCTTACGATATCCAGCCAGACCATGTCGAACGCGCAAGGCGCGGGTATTTTGCTAACATGTCCTACATCGACGACAAAGTTGGCGAACTGATGCAAGTGCTCGCCGACACACGACAAGAGGCGGTTATAGTCTTTGTCTCGGACCACGGCGACATGCTTGGCGAGCGGGGCCTCTGGTTCAAGATGAGTATGTTTGAGGGCTCGTCGAGGGTGCCGCTTATGATTTCATCACCAAACGTCAATCCTAGCACTATTGAAACACCGGTTTCGACGCTGGATGTCGGCCCAACACTTGCCGAGATTGCGGGCCTTGATATTGGCGAATTGTCCGACTGGACTGACGGCGAAAGCCTTTTGAGTATAGCAGCGAACAAGTCACGCCCGCCGGTGAAGATCGAATACGCTGCAGAGGCATCCATCGCCCCGATCGTGGCGGTGAGAGATGCTGAATACAAACTGGTCAGATGCGCGACTGACCCGGATTTGCTTTACAAATTGGCCGACGATCCAAGTGAACTCAAAAACCTGGCTGACGATCCGGACCATGCTGATGCAAAGGCGCGTTTGTCAGCTTTTGTCGATGAAAACTGGGATCTGGCGGCTTTCGATGCAGATGTACGTGCCAGCCAGGCACGCAGATTGGTAGTTTACGATGCCCTTAGAAAAGGCGGATACTATCCCTGGGATTATCAGCCACTTCAGCGTGCATCCGAACGCTATATGCGAAATCACATGGACCTTAACGTCCTTGAAGAAAGTCAGCGCTTTCCGCGGGGTGAATAGGCCACTATGTCTCTGAACAGTGTCGGCGAAATGCCCGTTTCAGCATGTCCAATTCGGCTCGGAGCAGTGCAACTTCGGCGCGGACGTCTTCGTCCAACACGTCGCCAGCGATGATCGTTTCTTCGGCCAACGCCGTTCCCGTGCCGGTATCTTCAATGACGAATGTCTGAACACCATCTGCGAGCCGTTCGACGGGAATTCGAAATCTGACAAACCACCTTTGTTCGCCTTCGGGTGACGCGTCGGCAGCCTCTGTCTCGGGCGTTCCGACGACCTCGTCCAGATGGCGCAAAAGAAGCGATGGTGGTGCTTCACGCGACGACGACAAAAGACCTTCCCAGATGCCCTCGGCCAGCCGCATTCGAGTAAGCGTCATCTCCGCCATCTAGTAATCTGCCCTTGGTCGACGGGTCATTGTCATGTCGCGCAGTGTTATCTGGTTCATTTCGGGGCCTTCGAAAATCAGATCAATCCACGCTCTTTCGAGCCGCGCTTCATTGAGGTCGGATGCGGCCACATCGAACTCGACGGTTTGTTCACCGTTGGAGCCTTCAAACTC
>JAPPOI010000123.1 GCA_028818055.1 Boseongicola sp. | reverse complement strand
TCAGCGGCTTTCAGTGGCACAGGTCAGACCTTTGCATAATGATGATTTCCAGTGCGAATTTATTGACGCCGATGCCCCCTCGCAATAGGTAGCGGCCTCGCGTTGGATAATTAGCCGGCGCAAGCAAGGAAAAAACTGATGACCGCCCTACGTGACGCTGCTCTGAACTCCAAAGCTTGGCCCTTTGTTGAGGCGCAGCGCCTTTTGAAACGTTATGAAAACGGAGCCCCTGAAAAAGGGTTTGTTCTGTTTGAAACAGGCTATGGCCCCAGTGGATTGCCCCATATCGGCACGTTCGGCGAAGTGCTTCGTACGACGATGGTTCGCCGCGCGTTTGAGGTGATCAGCGACATTCCAACGAAGCTAATATGCTTCTCTGACGATCTGGATGGCATGCGGAAGGTGCCGGGAAATGTCCCGCAGCAAGAAATGTTGGCGGAACACATTCAAAAACCGCTAACGACGGTTCCGGACCCATTCGGCACCCATGAAAGTTTTGGCCACCACAACAACGCAATGCTGCGTCGTTTCCTTGATACCTTTGGGTTCGACTACGAGTTCTACTCAGCGCGTGAGTTCTATCGGTCTGGTCAGTTTGACGAAATCCTGTTGCGCTGCGTGGAACGTTACGACGACCTGATGCAGATCATGCTCAAGTCGTTGCGCGAAGAGCGTCAGCAGAGCTACTCAATCTTTCTTCCAATTCACCCTGAAACGGGGCGCGTAATCTATGTGCCGATGAAGCACGTTGATGCCAAAGACGGGACGGTGACGTTTGATGATGAGGAAGGTCGCGAGTTCACTGTTCCGGTCACTGGCGGAAACGTAAAACTACAATGGAAGCCAGACTTCGGAGCACGCTGGGCGGCACTGGGTGTGGACTTTGAAATGTACGGCAAAGAACACGCGACCAACGAAAAAATCTATGACGCGATCTGTCGCAAACTTGGTGCGCGTCCGCCTGAACACTTCTCGTACGAGTTGTTTCTGGATGATCAGGGTCAGAAGATTTCCAAGTCTTCGGGCAACGGCATTTCCATAGATGAGTGGCTGACTTATGCCGCAACCGAAAGCTTGTCTTACTTCATGTACCAGAAGCCGAAGACTGCCAAGCGCATGCATTTCGACGTTATTCCCAAAGCAGTTGATGAATACCACCAACAGCTTCGGGCGTATCCCGGCCAAGACGAAGCCGCGCGACTGAACAATCCGGTCTTTCACATCCACGGGCATGACGTCCCAACGTCTAACCTGGTGGTTCCGTTCTCTATGTTATTGAACTTGGCTTCTGTTTCTGGAGCGGAGGACAAGGACACGCTTTGGGGTTTCATTGGACGTTACGCTCCGGAAGCCTCACCCGAAACGCACCCCGACTTGGACCAAGCAGCCGGGTTCGCCGTTCGCTATTTCAATGATTTCGTGAAACCTACGCGAACATTTCGCGCACCCGACGATCGTGAGCGAGCCGCGCTGGAGGACATGAAAGGCCGGCTTGAGGCTTGGAACGGTGATCTTGACGCAGAAGAGCTTCAGTCCATGGTATTCTCTGTTGGAAAAGATCATGAATTTGAACCGCTTAGAGACTGGTTCAAAGCGTTGTACGAGATCTTGCTTGGAGCGTCGCAGGGCCCAAGATTCGGTGGGTTCATCGCTCTCTATGGGGTGGCCGAGACCATCAAACTGATCGAAGGCGGTTTGAATGGAGAGCTTTCTTAAGCTCGCTTTTGGAAAAAGTAAGAACCAAACTCTGACTGTCCGCGTATACGTTATAAGGACAGAAGGAGGTCGAAATGCGTTTGGTTTGGATTGCTGTGCTGACATGGTTCGCGATTGCGGTTCCATCAATTGGCCAAGAAGCGCTGCCGCGTTCTTCGGGTATTGAAAATACGATCCAAAGCCAGATTGATGCGTTTCAGGTAGACGATTTCGAAAAAGCATTTACCTTCGCGTCGCCAAACATCCGGACATTGTTCGGCAACTCAGACCGTTTTGGGTCCATGGTCCGGAATGGATATCCGATGGTGTGGCGCCCGTCCGAATTGCGTTTTCTTGAGCTGAGAGAAATCGCCGGAAACCTGTGGCAGAAGATCCTGGTGCGCGACACAAACGGAAATATCCATCTTCTGGATTACCAAATGATCCAGACCGACGATGGGTGGCGCATAAATGGGGTCCAACTTCTTCGTGCCCCTGACGTTGGTGCGTGATCCAACGCGCGCACCTTTAAAAATAGCTTAACAGCCAACCCTTAAACACCTTCGCGCTACGCCGGAGGCATACCCGGCACAATCACGAGAGCCTGATTGTCCGTCCGCGCGGTCGGTCATTTCCTTCGCGGGTGCGCAGGCTTTCACTGCCGTGGAAAGGGCGCGAAATGAACAAGGCGATTACCGACGGGCTGCTACTGATGCCTCCAAAATTCTCCGAGGGCCTGGCTGTTTGGTCGTCGGAAGATGGGACCCCTGGCTCAATCACTTATGACTTGATTGGGACGGCCGCCGTTGTTTCAGCCGATGCCGACTTTGGTAGTTGCCTTGAACTGCAAAAGACCGACAGCGTTCAGAAAATCAGATACACCGGCGAAACGCCCATTTTGCCGGGCTGCTATCTCAGAGTTCGCGCCAAGGTCAAAGCGATTTCAGGAGCATTGCCTTCTATCCGTGTTGCGGGCTGGCCAGGTGATACCGGCAATGCGCTCGTCGTTGGAGTCATTACTAACAGCGCTTCGGTACCCCTGACGACATATGGTGAGGTGGTTGAAATATCTGCGATCATCGGAACAGGACCACGCACTGGCGTTGACTTTCATTGGGGGACTCCGGTCGCATATGGCCATGTCGGCATCGATCTGACTGGCCCGACGGGAGGCATCGTTCGCGTGGACGACATTGAAGTCGAAGATGTGACCTCGGTTTTCCATCGGGTGATGATGGATTGGGTGGATGTGCGGGACTACGGAGCCGTCGGAGACGGCGTGACGGACGACACAGCCGCCTTCATTGCAGCTAACTCAGGATCGAACGGACGTCGGATACTGGTGCCGGAAGGAACCTATCTTTTGAACGATAACGTCACATTTGAGTATCCAGCGCGGTTTGTCGGCACCGTCACTCAACCAAATGATAAGCGTCTGATTTTGAGACGAAACTTCGATCTTCCAACCTATGCTTCAGCCTACGGTGACGAAGTCGAAGGCTTCAGAAAGGGCATACAGGCTCTTGTGAACTTCGCTGACCATGAAAGCTTTGATTTGGGTGGTCGTCGCATCGAGGTGACAGAACCGATTGATATGGCGGATGCCGCCGGAACGGACACATACGAAATTCGACGCGTTATTCGTAACGGTCAGCTCAACGTGGTCACTGGGGCGGCGTGGGACACAGAGACGTTCACAGGATCAGCGAATTACGATGCGGGCCAACCGACGACGCTTACGTCTGTTGCCAACATTGCCAATATCCCTGTTGGCTCGCTTGTCGAGGGCGCAGGTGTGGGTCGCGAAGTTTATGTGACGGCCAAAAACGTTGGGGCTCAGACGATCACGCTGTCGCAGCCGTTACACGCGGCACCAACATCTCAGACATACACATTTAGCCGGTTCAAATACGTGTTGGATTTCTCGGGCTTCACCAAGCTATCCAAGTTCACGCTGACCGACATTGAAATCCATTGCGAGGGGGAAGCCAGCGGAGTTCTTTTGGCTCCAGCGGGTGAAACTTTTCATATCAAGGATTGTTTTGTAACCAAACCCAAGCATCGGGGTATCACCAGCCATGGGGTAGGCTGCCAAGATCTCCAAATTGATCGGTGCAATTTCGTTTCCGATGAACAGGCGGTCGCGGCGACCTCGCGCATTTCCTTGGCCTTCAATGTGAATGCCAACGACGCGAAAATCCGCGACAACCGGTTCCAACGTTTCGGCACGACGATGGTCCTTCATGGAAATGGACACCTGATCGTTGGCAACCACTGGTTCCAAGGGGACAACGTGGTCGATGGCCCGCGTGTGGCGGGGCTGGTTTTTACATACCCAAATGTCAAATCGGTGATCACCGGCAACTACATCGACAACAGTTTCATCGAGTGGACCAATGAGCACGACGCTGCGCCGGACTTCTCATCCTAGTTTAGCTTTGGCTGCCTGACCATTACGTGCAATATCTTCACTGTGAATGATGC
>JAPPOI010000221.1 GCA_028818055.1 Boseongicola sp. | reverse complement strand
GTTCGGCCCCGTCGCGGCAGAAGTTGACCAGAACGAAGTCCTCAAAAGGCATCTGACTCTGGCGGGCTCCATGGCCTTGGATCGCCTCGTCGAGGCCAAGCAAAACAAACCTGCCCATGTTGCTGAGTTGATGGCGTCGTTTCCTGATCTGCCAAATGCAAATGTTCTACGGGCGCGCACCGGCATCGATCCGTTAACGTCCGACCTGTTGACCCAAAGGTTCGAAGAAGACCTGAAGTCAATAAAGTCCATGCCTTCGGTTCGGGTGATATGATTCAGCATCGGACCTTCGTTGTTCAACAGGACGAAGCGGGCACTCTTTTAGCGGCAACGCTTTGCGACGATGGCCCAAAAGTAAGCTATCTCAGTGGCGCTGACCCCGAAAAGATTTCGAACATCTGGTCTGTCAAGAAACCAATGAGCCAAATCGGCAATGGTTTTCTGGCGCAAGGCACCACAACAAGAGACGGCACGCAGAATTCTGAACTGGCCTTCTTCCAAGACCGCAATGTTCTTTTGGCGATCCGAAATGGCGAGCCTGTCGAAGCCGTTGTGGATTGGTTGAATTGGCATGCGGCGCAGGGCGCAGATGGTGCTTTGATCTTCAATCGTGCCGAACCCGGAACCGACACATTCGGCGTTGACCTCGAGCGCGTAGCAAAGGGGATGAGCCTTGATGTGCTGGTGGTTGATGCCACCGCCCCGATGGGGCGGGTCGATCAACCGGACGCGCGTCTCCCTGCGCTCGCGCCCGGTGCGCCAAAGCGCTTACGCGAGGAAAAAGTTGATATTAACCAGTGGCATGCGCCTTTTGCGGAAACGGTTTTACTTGAAACGCTTCGGCACCGTTTTCTGGCCAAGGCCTCGGGTGTTGCCTTTCTTGATATCGGCGACCTCGCCGATGGTACTGGCGCAACGATATTTGATCGCGCCCAAAGTCATCCGGGGCGATACATCCAGTTGCACGGCGTTGAACGGTATCCGTGGCGGCTTCGAAACAAGAAGCCTGCGCCACATAGTGATCATATCTACGGTCGCCTGAACGAAACCCGCATGATCGTCCGGTGGTGCGTGGACCCGCGATCGCTGGACCCTGAGACATTCTGGAGAGTTACCAGAATAGGTGGCGCATCGTTTGTACCCGAAAAGTCGGGAAGCTTTGTTCGAGCCATGGGCGTGGTTTTCCCGGGAGTTCCGATAAACGACCTCGTCTCTCGATCGCTATTGATCGAAGACGCAAAGACGTGTGCTGATCTTTCTAAGTTCTTCTCGCTTGCGCCATTGAAGCGCAAAGTTTCAGCATCCGTTAATGAGGCCGCATCCGACACCGTTACCGTCGTTACGGTCATGAAGAACGAAGGGCCTTATATCCTCGATTGGATCGCACATTGTCGAACCGTCGGCGTTGACCGGATTCTGGTCTATTCGAACGATTGTGAGGACGGCACTGACCAGATGCTCGATGCATTGGCAGACGCAGGCGTGGTCGAGCACCGTCAAAACCCATATCGTTCGACCGGCGGCGTGCCTCAACATGCGGCGTTTCGCGCGGCAGAAAACGAAGATGCTGTTCGATCGGCCGGTTGGCTTTTGACGTTGGACGTGGACGAGTACCTGAATATTCGTGTTGGTGACGGACACCTGTCTGATCTGTTCGCAGCCGTTCCGAATTCCAACATTATATCAATGCCTTGGCGCATGTTTGGCTCTTCTGACATTATCGACTTTCGCGATGAACCAGTGACGGACCAGTTCACAGAATGCGCCCACGAGTTTACACCGCGCCCCCATCAGGCCTGGGGGTTTAAGACACTCTACAGGAACACCGGCCTTTTTCGGCGTTTGGGGGTTCATCGCCCAAAGGGGATGGTGACGCATCGCGTCCCCGACATCAATTGGGTCGACGGTTCAGGGCGACCTATGCCTCAGGGTCTATGGCGCTCGGGCTGGCGCATGACGCGGACGTGCTGGGGATATGACCTTGCCGGAGTGAACCACTACGCCGTCAGAAGTGCAGAAAGCTTCTTGGTCAAACGCGAACGCGGTCGGGTCAATCACGTGCGCCGTGATCAGGGCTTGGCCTATTGGTTTCGCATGAACCATAACGGCAGCGAAGACACGAGTATCCAGCGCCTTTCACCGAAGGTTTTGGAAGAAAAGTCGGCACTTCTGGCACTTCCAAAAGTTCGCGAATTACATGAATCGTCGGTCGCGTGGCACAAGGCACGGATCGCTGCGCTTAAGGAACAAGACGCGTATCGCGAAATATTTGATGCAATAACGGGGCCAAAGCTTCAGCGTCTTTCGCGCATGCTTTCTCACTTCGGGTCGAACGTGTTTCTGGCGGGACCGGAAGTCATCCCCGACGACGTTGCAAAACGATCAAACGATGGCGACTGGCTCTTCACCGTGAAGTTGATGCCGCGCAAAGATTAAATAGTTTAACGTTAAACTAAATATCAGTTACCATGAAGTCCGCTGGTTCGATCTGGTGACCCTGCCAAGTGACAGAAGTTGGCAGATAATTGAAAATAAATCGATTTCCGCTGACGTCACGCACACGAACCCCGTCGGGAAGCTCCAATATCGTCACGTTGGACTTTGTCGCCATCGTCTTGATCAGATGGTCCCAAGTTGTCTTCTCGGGCCATCCGCCCAGATAGGTCATAGACCCATTACCCATGATCACGGGAACACCGTTATCATTCCGCATGACAACATCTGCGTCGCCCTCCAGGTGTTCGGCCCAATGCAGAAATCCAAAGCCGTTTTCAAGGTTCATCCGAACGCCCGGAGGCAAGCTTTCTGCCAGCGCGACGCGCACGTCTAGACCGGGCAGGGCCGGTGGCAGTGGTACGGGAATGCTTCCATTGGCATCTTTCGCTCCAGAACGCGGCCCTATCAAAGCACTCGGGATCTCGGCCAGTTGTGACTTCAACTCGTCCGACATGATCGCCAAGCCCGGAGCCAGCACCATTTTGTACCCGCCAATGTCATCGGTTGGACTGACAATATCGATCGACAATCCGGCACGTCTCAGCGCGCGATAACAGTCCAGAACCAGTCGGAAGTAACTGAAATCTGCGCCTTGCGGCTGCGTTCCAATCACCCAATCAGCTTCATAATCGACAATCAGAGCGACCTCGCATTTGGCCGCCTCAATTGGTCCAAATGCCTTTAGCTCCTCGGCAACTTTTGCAGCTTCCGCCAAGGCGGGCGCCGCTTCGGAATCTGGTCGAAGAAGTCCGGCGTGATGTTGTTCTTGTGCGAACGGTGCTTGTCGCCAGCGGAAGTAACACACAGCCTCTGCACCATGCGCAAATGCCTCCCACGCCCATAGACGTGCCATCCCCGGCAAAGGGGCAGGGTTCCACGGCGCCCAGTTTACCGGACCCGGCTGTTGTTCCATGATCCACCATCGGCCATTGCCTGCGCGCCGATACAGATCATGATGAAACGCCTGATTGTCGGGATCGCCTTGGCGAAGGTAAGTCTGTTTATCTTCTTCCGAGGCCTCCAATCGTTCCGACAAAAACCCAATCGGATAACTGTCCCAACTCGCGATATCGAGGTCTTCGCCCATCTTGTAATGGTCGAACGACATCTCGCGTCCCATGAAATTGTGGATCAAGGGCTTGTCTGAATGTGCGCGGATGGCGTCAGCCTGTACCTTGTTGAACGCTATGACCTGATCAGAAGAAAATCTCTTGAAATCAAGCGTATGCGCCGGGTTGGGTTCCGTCGTCGTCAGATTGGGCAGCTCGATCTGATCGAAGTCATCGTATTCCATCGACCAGAAGACGTTGCCCCAAGCGCGGTTCAAGGCGCCGGCGCTTTGATACTTCTGCTGTAGCCAAACCCGGAACTCTTTAAGCGCGGCGTCAGAATAGCTCAGCGTCGTATCGTGGCATGCATATTCGTTGTCGATCTGCCAGGCTTGGACATGTGGATTTTTACCATATCGTTTGCTCAGTTCCGCAGCGATCCGTTTGCATTCCGCGCGGTACCCTTCGTGGCTGAAGCAATAATGCCGCCGGGATCCAAAACCGCGCGTGCGGCCTTCGGCATCCACCTGAAGCATGTCGGGAAGCTTATCCACCATCCAGCGAGGCGGGGTCGCGGTGGGGGTTCCAAGAACGAACTTCACGCCGGCGTTGCCAAGTGTTTCGATGGCGCGGTCCAACCAATCGAATTCAT
>JAPPOI010000282.1 GCA_028818055.1 Boseongicola sp. | reverse complement strand
GTTCGAATGCGCAAAAATGTCGGAGTTTGAAACCATCGACATATTGAAGCCATGTCTCAAATCCTCCTCCGCAGGTCATGTTTCGACCTTGCAGCTGCGGTAATGTCTGTTCGGCAGCCATTGAAGCCCTCCTTGACCGTCGACTCGCAGCTTAACAGAACAAGACGGAGAATTTCACCCTCGCGGCGTGAACCAGGGAAAGATGCGACCGTCCGCTTTGGGCTCAAAGCGGACACTCAACAAAAAAGGCCCCGCTTGAACGGGGCCTTTTCGAAAAAAAGATCTGTCGACCTTAAATCAGCTTGCCCATGGCAACGGCTGTGTCGCTCATCCGGTTCGAGAAGCCCCACTCGTTGTCGTACCACGTCAGAATGCGTACCATGTTGCCATCCATGACTTTGGTTTGATCCAGGTGGAAGACACTCGAATGCGGGTCGTGGTTGAAATCGCCCGATACCAGAGGTTCGTCGGTGTAACCAAGAATGCCTTTCAATGGGCCCTTCTTTGCGGCGGCGACGATGGCGTCGTTAACGGCCTCAACCGTTGTCTTCTTCTTCGTTTCAAACGTCAGATCGACAACCGACACATTCGGGGTCGGAACGCGAATGGCCACGCCGTCCAGCTTGCCCTTCAACTCGGGCAGGACCAGACCAACAGCCTTTGCCGCACCGGTCGAGGTCGGGATCATGTTCATCGCAGCGGCGCGCGCGCGATAAAGATCCTTGTGCATCGTATCCAGCGTCGGCTGGTCGCCGGTGTAGCTGTGGATTGTCGTCATAAAGCCCTTCTTGATGCCGATGGCATTGTTCAGGACTTGAGCGACCGGGCTCAGACAGTTTGTCGTGCACGAGGCGTTCGAGACGACAATATCTTTCTTCGTCAGCGACTTGTGGTTCACGCCGTAGACGATTGTCTTGTCGGCGTCGGTACCCGGCGCCGAAATCAGTACGCGGGATGATCCGTTTTCAAGGTGAGCCTGGCACTTTTCTTTCGACGTGAAGATGCCCGTGCATTCCATCACGACATCAACGTCGCCCCAAGGCAGATCGGCGGGGTTGCGAATGGCTGTCGTCCGAATTTTTCCGCGGCCAACGTCGATCCATTCCTTGCCGGATTTGACTTTGACCGGAAAACGACCGTGTACACTGTCGTAACGCAGCAAATGCGCGTTTGTCTCGACCGGACCAAGATCGTTGATGGCGATCACTTCGATGTCGGTGCGGCCCGATTCAATAATGGCTCGCAGAACATTTCGTCCGATCCGCCCAAATCCGTTGATTGCTACTTTGACTGCCAAGGGTTTTCTCCTTCGGGTTACCCTGCACTCAGCGCCAGAACGCCAATGCGTTGATCAGGTCAACAAACTTGCGTGCAAGAAAAAGGCCAAAGCCCAATCCCAACGCGTAATCAATTGCCAGAAAGGCAATCACGACCAGACCGATACCAAGTGCAACTTTATTGGTCATCGCGCGCGTTATGACAAAAGCGACTTCCCGGCGCCACCCAAAATAAGCCCATGTTAGCGTAAATGTGAGCGCTAACGGAAAGTTAGTTTGATGGATCGACCCATTGCCAGCCCTTCATGCGGTTGCGAAACCAGCTCCGCTGCCGTTTCGCGTATTGTCGGGTTTGCGTAAGAACCGCCTCGGCAGCATCGTCCAACGACAATTCTCCGCGGACATGAGCGATAAGTTCAGCTGCGCCGATTGCCTTGGCCGAGGGTAAATCAGGTCGCCAGTTCGGTGCATTTTTTTCGGCTTCAGCCAATGCGCCGTCGGCGACCATCAATCCAAACCGTTGCTCAATGCGGTAGTTCAGCCAGTCGACCGGGCCGTTCACGACAAGGGCCTGAGCGGCGTCCAACGGAAGATCTGCTGGCGGCGTTTCATCTTGCCACTTGGCCAGTCCTTTTCCCGAAGACTGAAGCACCTCCCATGCGCGCTGAACCCGCATTGGGTTTTCCAAATCGATCCGCGCTCGGGTCTCAGCATCAAGTTCGGCGATCATGGATACCAGTTCACCATTTTCGATGCGAGACCTTGCGTTTGTGTGGATTTCTGATGGAACCGCAGGAATGTCCGCCAGACCTTCAGTCAGAGCGGCAAAGTACAATCCGGTGCCACCAACAATGATCGGAGTTGATTGCGACAGCAGCGGACGGATGTCGCGCAGCCAATGACCAACCGAGTAGGCGATATCGCCTCCCACATGCCCATAAAGTGCATGAGGTGCTCGTGCTTCATCTTCGTCAGACGGGCGCGCAGTCAGCACACGCCAGTCCGAATAAACCTGGATGGCATCGGCATTTATAATGGTTCCGCCAAAGCGTTCAGCGATAGCCAAAGCGAGCGCCGATTTTCCGCTGGCCGTGGGGCCTGCGATCAAAACCGGGCGCTTTGGGGTGAGCCCGGATATCGTGTTGGCGATCCAATCCATCCAGATCCTGCGCTTCCTCGTTGAACCTTGCGGCGTTTTCGGACATTTTCGCGCCGAGCGCAAAGACGTTGCGCTCAAACTGTGAGGGACCCAGCATGACCGCCGACGATATCGCCTACAAACGTGTGCTCTTGAAAATCTCAGGTGAGGCGCTGATGGGCGATCAGGGATTTGGTTTACATCCGCCGACGGTCCAGCGGGTCGCCGAAGAGGTCAAGTCAGTTCACGATCTTGGTGTTGAGATCTGCATGGTCATCGGCGGTGGCAATATTTTCCGCGGACTTCAGGGTTCTGCCCAGGGCATGGAGCGGACAACCGCCGATTACATGGGCATGTTGGCAACCGTGATGAACGCGCTTGCCATGCAGTCCGCGTTGGAAGGGATTGGCGTGTTCACCCGGGTCATCTCGGCCATACCCATGGATCAGGTCTGCGAACCCTACATCCGACGCCGCGCTGTCCGTCACCTCGAAAAGAAGCGGGTGTGCATTTTCGCTGCCGGAACCGGCAACCCGTATTTCACAACCGATACCGCGGCCACGTTGCGTGCCAGCGAAATGAGCTGTGAGGCGATATTTAAAGGCACAAAAGTCGATGGTGTCTACGACAAGGACCCGGTGAAACACGCAGACGCCAAACGCTACGACAAGGTCTCGTACGACCGCGTTTTACAGGATCGTTTGGGCGTCATGGATGCCAGCGCCATTGCGCTTGCGCGCGACAACAAGTTGCCGATCATCGTCTTTTCATTGGATGAACCCGGTGGGTTCCGGTCGATTTTGGCAGGCGAGGGCACCTATACAATCGTCCGTGACGAATAACCGGTCCTGCACAGAACGTGCACACGGTTGTTTCACGCAGGCTATACATTTGCCTTAATCTCAAGATATAGAGAGAGAAATCGGCACCAAGCCGGATAAACGAGCGGACAGATTATGGCAGACGATTTCGAACTCGACCTTGATGATCTCGAGCGCCGGATGGACGGCGCCATGAAGTCGCTGCGTCAGGAATTTCTCTCATTACGAACTGGTCGCGCATCTGCGTCGATGCTCGAACCTGTAATGGTCGATGCTTATGGCGCGATTACTCCGATCAACCAGGTTGGCACGGTGAATGTGCCCGAGCCTCGCATGATCACGGTCAATGTCTGGGACAAGGCGCTGACAGGTAAGGTCGAAAAGGCCATCCGTGAATCCGGTCTCGGCATTAATCCGGTGGTCGATGGAACTATCATCCGTCTGCCGATTCCGGAACTGAACGAAGAGCGTCGCCGCGAGCTGACAAAAGTCGCCGGCCAATACGCCGAGAACGCGCGCATCGCGGTGCGCAACGTTCGTCGGGACGGGATGGATCAGATCAAAGCCGCCAAATCTGACGGCATTTCGGAAGATGATCAAAAATTTTGGGAAACTGCGGTGCAGGAATTAACGGATTCTTCAATCGCCAACATTGATGAAGCGTTAGAGAGCAAACAAGAAGAGATCATGCAGGTCTAGGTCCGCAGGGGTGCAGTGAATTCAGGAGACCCGATTTGGTAAAACGTAACCAAGGTACGAACCCCGAACATGTTGCAATTATTATGGACGGGAATGGCCGTTGGGCGCAGGCCCGTGGTAAGCCCCGTCTGTTCGGTCACCATGCCGGCGCGCGCCGCGTTCGCGAGATTGTCGAGGCCTGCCCGGAACTTGGAGTGAAGTACCTCACGATTTTTGCGTTTTCGACCGATAACTGGAAGCGCACCCAATCCGAAGTCTCTGG
>JAPPOI010000068.1:2271-4228 GCA_028818055.1 Boseongicola sp. | reverse complement strand
ATCATGCCGCGACCTCACTTTCTTCGGTGAGAAGGGGCCTGTGTTGGCGCAAGAATTCTTCTCCGGAGAACCGCCGCAAACCGGCCTGAGCAGCAGCCACATCCGCTGCATATTTCTTCGGATTGTCGATGTATCCCTTAACAACTTGGTCAACTGTGTCGGGTGATGCGGCCACGACACCGCCTCCAAAGGTCTTTGCTGTTTCAGGGTCGGATATCACGATCTTGCCAGCAGCAATGCCCTCTGCAAGCACTCGTCCAAAGCTTTCGCGCAAAGTTGGAGCGGTAAAATAAACCATGAAATCAATCATGTCGAAGAAACTCTTCACGTCCAGCCCCCGAAACGGGAAGAGCGTCCAGTGGGCAGGGCGATTTGCCGCCAACATCAGAGTATCCGCGCCCAAGATGACGTTGCTTTCAGCGTGTGACGGAAAACACAGCCGCATGACGTCGTCCTGCGGAAACTTTTCAAACCCGGGTCGGGACAGGCGGCCGCGGCGATCTTTGATCACCGTGTTTGGCGGTTTAAACTCAAAGTCACAGATATTGAACCAATCAGTGTCCAGAACAGACCACCGGTTCAAGTGGCCGTGTAATCCATCCCATTTTTTGATGGCTTCTCTGTTCCAGCCGGACAGTGGCGCAAGAATGAAACGAAGCGCAAATGAACTCTGCAGGATTTGGTCCAAACACAAACCCACATCAAACGCCTCGGCGCCGGATGGTCTGACGAAATTTTCGTGGGTCACGACAATGACCTGGCGCGCAGCGATCTTGACGCCCAATGCATCCTGGAAGCGCAGGCAAGACGGGTTATGGAGCAGAACTGTGTCCGCTGAGATTGTGCGATTGTCCCAGATTACCTCTAGCCCAAGGTCATTAAGTGCGGTTGCCAGTTGGGGTGCGACGTCGCGCCCTTTGAACATTGAGGTTTCAAGCCCGTGAACCGACACGCGCGCAAACGTAGCGACCTGTTTGATTTCCGCTGCTACCGCCGAGGAAGTGCCGCCCGGAAATCTCGGGTCTATGACGTATGCCACATGAGGTCTGTGCACGGCGAAGTTAGTAGATTGCCGCAGTTTGTATGACACAGTTTTCGTCGAAACGGTTCGAGTTGGTAAACCGATCCCAGGGCGAAACGAAAACATCGAGATTACCGCGCTCGACATCTGTCACGAAGCCGCAAAGTTCTGTCGCCAGTGGTCCGTTGCCAGACACGATACGCGGGTTGGCAGATAAATAGTCGTACAACTGCCGCCACGCGCGGTTTGTGACCATCTCTTCGATCTGGCGAAGCTGATCAATCGTCGCACTTTCCTGTGCGGTCGCGGAATTCGGAACCAGCAACATTGCCGTGATTATCGCAATCAGTCGTCTTTCGGCCATTGATCAGTTACCTCAAACTCGCGTTCATTTGCTTGTCCGCAGTCCGTTGATGATGCTGTTGGTGAGCTGTGTTTGCTCACTAACTCTGGGCTTCTTTGGCGTAGTCTTCCGAGCCACGGGCGCGGGTTTGGAACCCGAGGTGCCCTGCATCCAAATCTCAATGCGTCCGGCGTCACCACCGTTGGCCGTGAAGTCGCGGGCAATTATTCCCAATTCACCGGCCAACTGCTTAGCGACAGCTGCGTCGGACCGGTTATAGTATCGAATCTGCGTTTTCGAGATTTTGAAAGAAACGCGGCGGGTCGTCTCAAGTGAGAAACCAGTGCTCGTCAGATTGGTTTGATACGCAATCAAATCGGGATCAGTGATGCTTGTTGGTGCAAACAAGTACAAATTGTATCGTGCGGCTTCGCTTGCGGTCAGTCCAATGCTGGACGCGAATGTTTGACCGGCAGGTCCCGCCGGAGCGTTCCCGACTGTTGGCAAAACGAACTCGAGAGAAGCTGTCTCAAGCGGCGCGGGTACCGCAACAGTTTCGCTCCCGAATGCTGTTTCTGGAGCTGAGTGCAACA
>JAPPOI010000068.1:0-2261 GCA_028818055.1 Boseongicola sp. | reverse complement strand
CTGGAGCTTAGTTCAACTCCCCAGAACTTTAAGAAAATGCAGGCAGATTGAGCTCAGGGGTTTCGCTAGACGCGGAAACCAAAACGTTCACCAAAGGTGAGGGTCGGATTGCGATCGCATCCGGTACTGGAGCCACCGGTATCGACAGGGTGGCGCGCAATTCGGGAGTGCTCGCCGAGACGAAAGATACGGGGACTGCGGAAGCGAAGATGTCATCGGTTGAAAGAGCAGGGGCATCTGAAAGCGAAGTCGTAATAGACACGCGATATGCTGGTTCTGTCACCAAGTTCAGCGCACCGAAGGCGTCTGGTCCTAACGCTGCAATCAGAACGTTTTCGGTTTTGGGCCGGACAATTGGTTGAAACGCCGACAGTTGCGATTGCACCGACTCTGCGGGCAAACCAAGTTGCGCAAGTCGAGGAGCGGTCGTCCATCCGGTGGGAAGGCGAACGATGGTATCAGAGCCAACATTGGCAGGTGCCGAGACACGTACGGGTTCAACCAGCGGCACAGTCATTCGTGGGTTCGAGAAGTTGGCGTTTGCAATCCGAACGCCGGCGTCGGTCGCGAAAACAGCATTTGACGGTCCGGGTGAGTTTGTCAGAAGCGCCTGCCAAATCTCGGGACCAGTTTCGAGAGGCGCATTTGCACCTGTTGCACCAACGATTGCTGAATTCACGGGCGTTTCAACCGTGGGTGTGGTTTTAAGGGTGCCATCGGCAATCTGAGGCTCGGTCGGGCTTGGTGAACCCTGAAGCGAGAAACCCCCTGTCAGGCCGATACCCAGCGCCAAACCAAGGCCTAGTCCCACGCAACTTGCCAGTGCAATCAAAGCCAGCGCTGGCCGTTTCTTTTCCGCAACGACAGGCTCAGGCGGTGCCACATCCAGGGTCGCTGCGACCAGTTCCGGCAGGGGTTTATTGCTAACCACTGGGATCGGAGCAATGGCTTCGGGTTCCTCTTGCTCTTGAGGGGTAAGCTTTTCCAACGGAGGCGCGACCAGATCAGCTTTCGGTGGAGTTGGTGCAACAGATACCAGATCTGGCTTGCCGTCTTTCGACATGCGATCACGCAGCCGTTGAGCTTTATCAAGTGTAATGGTTGGCTTTTGCGGCTTTGGAGCGGGTTCGACATGTGCGTACGACTGCCGTTCTTCCGCGCGAGCTTTGGCTGCCAAAACCTTTTCTCGCTTTGCGCGAGCAATAGCCAACCGTTCCTCCCAGTTGGCAGGAATGGCCAGTTCATCTTCGATGGTTTTTCTCGCCGAAGCCCTTGGTACGGGCTTCTGCGGCGCCTTTTTCAGCATTTAAGCGACATCCCCCACCACACCAATCACTCGTGACCAACAAACAGCGTTCACCAACGTCGCTTTAAGATTACACATCCGGGCGGCTATATGCAAACTTCAGGCGCTGTCAGGAAGCGCGAATTGGCCACCAAATCCACAGCGTCGATAGCATCGCCAGCTGCGCCCTTCGCTTCGAGAAATATTCAAATAATTTCAGTCGCTTGTCGCTGAGCACTTGGTGCGTCAGAGGCCTAAACTTGTTGCAGCTCGGAAAAATGTCGTGATCGCAAAGCAAGAATTTCGTCAGTTTCTTCTTGGCGACGTCAAAGATTCTAGAATTCTTGCCCCGGTCGGGCTGGTAAAATCACACGATTCCAGATCAAATCACGCCAGAATTCCAAAGACTTGCCACAGGGAGGCACTCAAATGAACAAACTACTGGCACTGACCACCGCATTGGCGATGACGGCCGGTGGCGCAATGGCAGACGTCAAAGTTGGTATGATCACTACGCTGTCCGGCGGAGGGGCCGGATTGGGGATCGACGTTCGCGACGGTTTCATGCTCGCCATCAAGCAATCGGGTCGCGACGACATCGAGGTTGTAATCGAAGACGATCAACGCAAACCCGACATCGCGGTTCAGTTGTCTGACAAGATGATTCAGTCCGAAAAGGTCGATGTGATGACGGGCATCATATGGTCAAATCTGGCGATGGCTGTTGTGCCGGCAGCGACGGCACAAGACGTTGTCTACCTTTCTCCGAATGCAGGCCCTTCGGCTCTTGCCGGTAAGGGATGTCACAAAAACTATTTCAACGTCGCATGGCAGAACGACAACCTGCACGAGGCTGCAGGGGCATATGCCAATACGGCAGGGTACGGGAACAGCTTTATCCTTGCCCCGAACTATCGATCGGGTCAGGACGCGCTGTCAGGATATAAGCGGTTCTTCGATGGCGACCTCGCAGGAG
>JAPPOI010000153.1 GCA_028818055.1 Boseongicola sp. | reverse complement strand
CCCGCAAACAGCGCCTCCGTTGGTGGCCATGCATTCCCCGAACGCCGCCAACAGCCCACAGTGCCGCTGTCTCTGGTCAAGCCGGTGGGCGTAGTCCGGGACATGCAGCATGCGGCCGTGAACGCCGACCGACCGCGGCGCCATTCTCAGAAAATCGGAAGGCGCGGCATCGAAATCATGCGGTGGGCATGTGAACCCCACCTGATGGGGGAACAACTTGTTTTTCGGGTTCGCCCAGTGTTCTGGCTTTTTGTAGGTGTTCATTGCCGACTGCCACACGTTCGATGCCTTCAGACTTGCACGTTTGGAGAAAACTTCGCGTGTGTCCAACATTTTCGACTGGACTTGACTGCCAGCAAACCGGCGGCACGATGTAGGACGTCGGGATTTGTCCGGGGTTTTTTGATCGCAAGAGATTTGAGTGTGGAATGATCCTCGATGCAACGGTGATACTTGTGGTGGCTGATATCGGCGAAGCCTGCGCCTTCATGGAAGATTGCCTTTCCTTCCAATAAAGCTGTTTAACTATCTGAAATTATTTCATTTTAAACGCCGATGTACTGCGCGCTCGTCTCGGCATTCAAGTCATGCATACTGCCAGCCCAAACTGTTTTTCCACGCGCCAAAATGACAGCGCGATCTGCAACCTGGCGCAGTTCCTTCAGGGACTTGTCGATCAATATGATCGAAACTCCAGTATCCTTTTTGATGCGCGTGATGGCCGCCCAGATCTCTTGACGAACGATCGGGGCCAGGCCCTCGGTTGCTTCATCGAAGATAAGCAGTTTTGGGTTCGTCATAAGAGCGCGACCAATAGCGAGCATCTGTTGCTCACCACCCGACAATGAGGCCGCTCGCTGCCCTGCTCGTTCTTCAAGGCGTGGGAACAGATCACCTACGGTCTTAACTGTCCACTGCCCCGATCGTGCAGCCGCCGTCAGGTTCTCACGAACCGTCAGGTCGCGGAAGCACCTGCGCCCTTCCGGGACAAGCCCGATACCAAGGCGCGCAACTTGGTGGCTTTGCAGGCTGTGCAGGTCGTTATCATTGAATGACAGTTCACCGGCTGACGGGATCATACGGCAGATGGTTTTTACAGTCGTTGATTTGCCCATACCGTTGCGCCCCATCAGCGCCAGAACCTCGCCGCTTGCCATTTCGAGGTCGACACCAAAAAGTGCGGGAACCGGCCCGTAGGCTGCGGTCAGATTGGCAAGACGCAAAAGGCTCATGCGTCTTCTCCTAGATAGGCTTCGCGAACTTCGGCGGATCGCCTTATGTCATCGGTCGTGCCGGATGCAATGACCTTGCCGTAAACCAAAACTGTAATTCTATCTGCCAATGCGAAAACGGCATCCATGTCATGTTCGACCAGTAGAATCGGCGCTTCATCACGCAAGGTGTCCAGAAAGCCGGTCAGGAATTTTGAGCCTTCAGCTCCAAGCCCCGCCATTGGTTCATCCATGACAAAGGCTTTCGGAGACAGGGTCAGGGCAACCGCGATCTCAAGCTGTCGACGCTGACCGTGACTGAGGTTTGCAGTACGTTCATCTGCTGCATCCGACAACCCAACCCGTTCAAGCGCATTAAAAGCGCGTTCAACGAGCGTTCTGTCGCCAGCAACGCCACTCCAGAAACGCCATGGGCGCGCAGATTGTCCGATTGCACCGAGAAGTGCGTTCTCCAACACCGTGTCTTCCATTGCCAGCGCCGAAATCTGGAATGTACGGCCAAGCCCGGCCTTGGCGCGTGCTTGTGTGTTCTGGTGGGTGACGTCCTGTCCCATCAGGTGCACGCTGCCGGCGTCGGGTCTCAATCCTCCGCTGATCTGTTCAATCAACGTCGACTTTCCCGCGCCATTCGGTCCGATTATCGCGTGGATTTCGCCTGGAAGAAGATCGATCGAAACGTCATCCGTCGCTTTAAGAGCCCCAAAACTTTTCGACAGTCCACGAGTTGCCAAGATCGGATCAGACATGCGGACCTGCCTTTCCGGTCAAAAGGCCCACCACCCCGCCGCGCCCAAACAACACAATCAAAAGCAAAATCACGCCAAGCCAGATGTGCCAGAAGTCAGTCAATCCACCGAGCCAATGTTCGAGCGCTACGAATATCGCAGCGCCGATAACCGGGCCCATCAATCGGCCCACACCACCGATAATGATCAATACGATCAATTCACCTGACAGCTGCCAGCTGAACATGGCGGGACTGACGAAGCGGTTCAGATCGGCAAACAGTGCGCCGGCAAGACCCGTGATCGCTGCGGAGATTACGAATGCCACCAGTTTCAACCGATATGGGTTCAGACCGACCGTTTCAACGCGCTGAGGAACCTGCCGTGCTGCATTCAAGGCCAGACCAAAGGGCGATGAACGCAACCGCCAGTGCACGTAAAGCGAGAGACAGAGTGCAACAAAGCAAATTCCGAAGAACTGAATGGGGACGAGTGTATTCAAACCAGGAAACCCGTTCCGGACATAGATCGACAGGCCGTCCTCGCCGCCGTAAGCGCTCCAAGAGATCGCGAAGTAGAAAAACATCTGTCCGAATGCGAGCGTGATCATGATGAAGTAAACGCCAGCTGTTCTCAGGCTAAGAAGGCCGATAATAAGCCCGGCCAAAGCTGCTGCGATAATCGCGGTTAGCCAGATCACAGGCATGGATTTCGTGCCTTCAGTCGTAAACGGCCCCAGTTCCAGTGGCGTGTAGTTCTGTGCGTGGAACGCGAGGATGCCCATTGCATAGCCGCCGAGGCCGAAGAAGGCCGCGTGCCCAAGACTGACCAGTCCGCCGATACCAAGCGCGATGTTCAATCCGACCGCAGCAAGCGCCAGTATTGCCGCGCGTGTCGCGAGCGTGATGGTAAATGGCTCATCCGTCACAAGCGCCCATAACGGAACAACCATAAAGGCCAACAGGGTGACCCAGTTGATCCAGCGTTCAACAATCACGGACGCACCCCGAACAAGCCAGTTGGGCGCCAGATCAGAACAACGCTCATCAATATGTAAACGGCCATCGAGGCCAGTGCAGACCCAGTTTGCGTGGCCGCCCCTGACTCCATGAAAAGTTTGAATAGTTATGGAAGGAAGATGCCGCCGAGCGTGTCGGTCAATCCGACAAGCAAGGCACCGACGAATGCTCCCTTAATTGAGCCAATACCGCCGATCACGATGACCACGAATGCCAGGATCAAAACAGGCTCACCCATTCCGACTTGGACAGATTGAATGGCGCCAACGAGCGCGCCGGCCAACCCGGCCAGCGCAGCGCCAAGTGCAAAAACCAAAGTGTAAAGCTTTGAAATATCGACGCCGAGGGCCGCGATCATCTCGCGGTCGTTTTCACCAGCGCGAATTTGCACGCCAATCCGAGTTCTGGCTGTAAGCCACCACAGACCCAAAGCCACCAGAACTCCGATGACAATTAGGGTCAAACGATACACCGGGTAAAGAATACCGCCGGGCAGCGCGACCGGACCGGATAACCAAGCTGGGATTTCAAGAAAAAGTGGAAACGATCCGAATACCCAACGCGTCCCTTCGGAAAAGATGAGGATCAGAGCAAAAGTTGCCAAAACCTGATCAAGGTGTGCCGCCTTGTAGAGCCTCCGGATCACAACCATTTCGACCAGTGCCCCTGCCAAAGCTGCAGCGGCCAGTGCAGCGACCAGCGCCAACAGAAATGACCCAGTGGCGCCGGCAGTGGCCGCAGCGGCAAACGCCCCCACCATGTAGAACGAGCCGTGGGCGAGGTTGATCAGCCCCATCACTCCGAAGATCAGCGTCAGACCAGCCGCCATTAAAAACAGCATAACGCCGAATTGCAGTCCGTTCAGGACCTGCTCGATGATCAGGATGGTAGACACAGTTTTTGGTCAGCAAGACGGCGCCGGGCCAATTGCCCGGCGCCGTCCAGCGGTTCTACATTTTGCAGTCGGCCGCGTAGGCGTCTGAGTGATTTTCCAACGCAGTTCCGATGATCTTATTGGTGAACACATCACCTTCCTGGATCACTTCACGAGCATAGATCGTCTGGACCGGATGGTTGTTGGGACCAAAAGCGAAATCGCCCCGTGTACTGTCAAAGTTTGCTGCCTTCAGGGCCGCCCGGAATGCGTCTCCGTCATCTGGTGATGCCGCTTCAACTGCCGAGATCAGAAGGTTTGCCGTGTCAAAGCCTTGGCTGGCGTATAGCGATGGCAGGCGGCCGTGTTCAGCTAGGAGGCTGTCA
>JAPPOI010000357.1 GCA_028818055.1 Boseongicola sp. | reverse complement strand
TTTGACAAACCCAAAGGATGGCACAACGGGATCAGGTCAGGTGTCTTTTTGGCACCCATGATACCGGCCAGTCGCGCGACAGACAGTACGTCGCCCTTCTTGGTTTTGCCTTGTGTAATGATATCAAGCGTTTCCGCCGACATCTTGATATAGCCTTCAGCAACAGCGAGACGTGCGGTGCTGTCTTTGCCGGACACGTCAACCATGTGTGCCTGACCTTTGGCATCGAAATGAGTAAGCTCCGCCATTACGCCGCACTTCCTAGTGGAACCGGGTTGGACAGGATTGACCGCGTTGCTTCTTCAACGTCGTCCTGTCGCATCAGGCTTTCGCCAATAAGAAATGTTCTGGCGCCAACACGTGCAAGACGGGCGAGATCGTCGGTGGAAAACAGCCCACTTTCGGCAACCAGAGTTTTGCCCGCGGGAACCATTTTTGACAAACGCTCGGTTGTTCCGATGTCAGTTTCAAACGTTTTCAGATTCCGATTGTTCACGCCAAGAAGAGGCGAACTGAGCGAAAGGGCGCGCTCTAATTCTTCTTCGTCGTGCACTTCAACCAGGACATCCATGTTCCATTCGTTGACAGCGCAATCCTCAAGCTCTTTTGCCTGAGCGTCGGTGACGCTCGCCATGATGATCAATATGCAGTCAGCGCCCCAGGCGCGTGCTTCAGCGACCTGATAGGTGTCGTACATGAAATCTTTGCGCAAACATGGAAGGGAAACGGCGTTTCTGGCAGCCGTTAGGAATTCCGGGGCCCCCTGAAAGCTTGGGGTATCTGTGAGGACAGACAAGCAGGTTGCGCCGCCGGCTTCATAAGCAGCAGCCAGCTTCGGTGGATCGAAGTCTTCGCGGATCAAGCCTTTGGAAGGGCTGGCTTTTTTGACCTCGGCGATCAACCCATAGCCAGTCTGAGCAGCCTTTTGAAGCGCCGCTGTAAATCCACGCGGAGCGCTTGCCTGATGTGCCTGTTCAATGACGCCCGCCAAAGGGCGCGCCACCTTCGCCTCGGCAATTTCGTCGAGCTTATAAGCTTTGATGCGATCAAGTGCAGTTGTCATGTGGACGGGATAGCGCTTGTGCGCCTGCTTGAAAAGATCAGGCCCACCGAATTGGTGCGTGACCTTTATCCGTGAGCCAAGTGTTTGTTCTTGAAAACGGCTTCGAGCCAAAAAATCCTCGGTATGCGGACAAAGGTGATGGGTGGGCGGTTTCAATGAAGTGGTGATCGCTTCCAGCTACGTGTTTCTTCATGGACTGGGCATGATTGCCCCACAGGATGAAAACCCGAGGCTGGTCAGACAAGTTCCTCAGAACGTCTTGTATTAAATGGTGCCATCCGAGTTTCGCGTGGCCGCCGGCATTGCCAGCGGGAACCGAAAGCGATGTGTTCAACAAAAGCACGCCTTGATCGGCCCATGGCGACAAGTCTCCCGTTTCAGGGGCCGCGCCCAGATCGTCTTCAAGCTCTTTGAAGATATTTTTCAGCGACTTTGGAAGCGCCACGTTCGCTTCTACGGAAAAGGCCAAACCATTTGCATGCCCCGGTGTGGGATAGGGGTCTTGCCCCAAAATAATGACCTTAGCAGCAGCCGGTTGGCACCGTGACAATGCCGCAAATCTTAGGTGATCGGGTGGCAATATCAGCCGGTTGTCTTCGGCAAGTCTGGTCTGAACGGATGGCCAGTGATCTGTGAAAAAGGGCAGACCGACCCAATCGCCAATGTCAGGCGTCATGTTGCCGATGTGATCCGAGCCAGTCCGTCAACTTTGGCTTTCGCAGCACCGCTGTCGATAGAGGTTCGAGCCAATTCGACACCTGATTTCAGATCGCTTGCTTTCTCCGCAATCACCAGCGCAGCTGCCGAGTTCAAAAGTACGGCATCCCGATAGGCGCCTTCGGCACCATTCATAAGAGCGTTGAAGGCTATGGCGTTTTCTTCCGGAGTACCGCCCAGAATGTCGCGGAACGGATGCACAGGCAGTCCGGCATCTTCGGGATGGATTTCGGCGCTGGTGATTTTCCCGTCCTTTAAGATGGCTGCCGATGTCGGACCAGCAATTGAAATTTCATCGGTTCCATCGCTTCCATGCACCAGCCATGCCGTTTCCGAGCCAAGAGATTGCAACGTCTCTGCCATTGGAAAAATCAGGTCGACGGCGAATGCGCCTGTAAGCTGGCGTTTGACACCAGCCGGGTTCGTCAGCGGCCCGAGAATGTTGAAGATGGTTTTCGATCCCAACTCCATGCGCACCGGCATCACGTGCTTCATTGCCGGGTGATGCATAGGCGCCATCATGAAGCCAATGCCGACCTCATTGATGGCCTTTTCCACGACATCAGGGCCGACCATGACGTTGATGCCCATTTGACCTTGAACGTCGGCGGCGCCCGATTTCGAACTAAGATTCTTGTTGCCGTGCTTGGCCACCGTTACGCCCGCACCCGCGACGACGAATGCTGTGGCGGTCGAAATATTCAACGTCCCCATGCCATCGCCGCCGGTTCCGACAATGTCCATTGCTCCTTCCGGCGCTTTCACGGCTGCGCATTTGGCGCGCATAACGGCGGCGGCGGCAGCATATTCCGCCACGGATTCGCCACGTGCACGCATCGCCATCAGCAGGCCGCCGAGTTGTGCGGGCGTCGCTTCGCCTTCAAAGATGATGTTGAATGCTTCTTCCGCCTGTGCACGCGACAGCGGGCCTTCGGACGCTGCATATATCAGCGGTTTCATAGCGTCGCTCATGCGGGCACCGGTACGTGATTAAGAAAGTTCTTCAGCATTGCATGCCCATGTTCAGATCGAATGGACTCGGGGTGGAACTGAACACCATGGATGGGTTTTTCTTTGTGTTGAAGACCCATGATCGTTCCGTCTTCTAGCCAAGCCGTCACTTCAAGGCATTCGGGTAGGGTTTCCCGGTCAACGATCAGCGAATGATATCTGGTTGCTTCCAATGGTGATGGCAAATCCTTGAAGACACTCTTTCCCTCGTGGTGCATCGCGCCCATTTTTCCGTGCACGATTTCGCCTGCACGAACAACGTTCCCGCCGAAGGCTTGGCCAATGGTTTGATGACCCAAACATACGCCAAGCAGCGGTGTACCGGTCTCGGCAGCAGCCTCGGTCAGTGCAAGGCAAATCCCGGCTTTGTCTGGATCGCACGGCCCTGGCGATAAGATGATTCCGTCTGGCTTCAGGCCCATCGCCTCTTGCACGTTCAATGCATCGTTACGGTGAACAGCACATTCCGCGCCCAACTCGCCCAGATAATGGACCAGGTTGAAGGTGAAGCTGTCATAATTGTCGATCAAAAGCAGCATATTGCGTCTCGTCAGCACGAAAGTGCAGATATAGGGTGTCGTCGCGCGAAAGCGCGGGTATACTTGGTCAGAGGTGTCACAGAACGTCAAGACACCCAAGGGCAAAAGGCAGAGCAAAGGAGAGGGCATGGGACGCGGCTTTCTCGCAGGCATATTTTGGGGCGGTATCGTCGGGCTGGCGATATTGTTCATAGCCAGTCAGTCATTGGATCGTGTGGAGCTGAGCTTGCCAAAGCCAGAGGCATCCGCTGTTGAGGTGCCAGCTGGAACCGAGTTCGATCAAGCGAGAGAAGAAACTGACCCGGTCGTGCCGGAAGCTGAAACCCGCCCAATGTCGGACGCGGTCTCTGGAGTGGCCGTACCTGAAGACGCTGTGGAAACAACGCCAACGTTTGACACCAGCGCATTGGAGATACCGCAGCCCACGGTCGATGCACCTGGCGGGCTTGGTGAAGTGCCAAAGGTCGCTGAAGAACTTGAGATCGATGTCACAGGGCCTGGACCGGAACAAACCGGTGGCGGGGAAAGCCCGACATTAACTTCGCCCGAGGCCCCGGCGACTGCGCCCGAAACATCTACAGAAGCGCCTGCTGCCGTTGAAAGCCCGTCGGCTGAAGCAGACGAAGTGGTAGAAGCGCCAGAAGTCGAGCCTGCGCCGGAAGTTGGCGACGCGCCAAGCGAAACCGCCACGACCGAGCCTGAACAGCCGCAAACCGTTGAAACCGAAACCGCCGCGGCACCGACTGCGGTCGCCGAGCCGGAGGCATCTCCGCTGCCGGAAGTTGACGATGGACCGTCGCTTGGGCAAGCGCCGGAAATTGAGGAAACCGAGACGCGGCTTGCCCGAGCAGACCCTGACACGGTGGAAGCTCCGGCAGCTGCAGGTGAAAGCGAGTCCGACACGACAA
>JAPPOI010000197.1 GCA_028818055.1 Boseongicola sp. | reverse complement strand
TCTTAGGGTGGCAGAGCCACAACCAAAATGACGAAACGCCACCGTTTTGGTAAAAGAAATGAATGTCAAAAAACAGTTCATTTACCTCACGGGGCGTTTCGCCTGAGTTTGATAACACGTTTGGTCAGTTGACTCAAGGCTCGCTCTTTGGTCTGGATCGAATTCGTATACGAGGCACATTGAGGCATCTTTTCTCTCCCAGCGTCATGGAGGCATACTTAAATGCCAGTCGGGTCCTTATCAAAGACTTCGCTTCCTTTACTCAGTCAATCACCCAGAAGGTCAAGAACTCAGCCTTGGATCTGGCTGCGAAGAATGGACGCCCTTATAGGTTCTTGCGCTCTGGTCGTATTTCAAAAGAAGAGGCCGCCCGTCAGATCGCTGAACAGGATCAAATCACCGAGGGCTTGATCGCCGTATTCAGTTCTGTGGAGTCCTGCATGTCCTACACGGTTCGTGGATTCCGTGAAACCAAGGAGATTCATTTGGTGCTACAGGAACGCAAGTGCTCGCATTACTATTTTTACATCATTCACCCGATTTTTGGTTTTATGCACTTGCGTTTGCAGAGCTGGTTTCCCTTCACAGTCCATCTTTGTCTCAACGGTCGGGAATGGCTGTCTCGTTCCATGGATAAAGCCGGGATTGCTTATCGCAAAAAGGAAAACTGCTTCACCTGGATTTCCGATATAGTTAAAGCCCAAAAGTTGATGGATCGACAAATGGACATCGATTGGCCCAAGCAACTGGACCAGCTACTGGACAAACTCCACCCACAGCATCGAAGGATCTCCGCTCCCATCAATCAGCGCTATTACTGGAGTGCCAGTGATACCGAGTTCGCGACCGATGTTCTATTCCCCAGTCCGCAAGCGCTGGAGGGCCTGTATCGACAGTTCATTCATCACGGAATTAAGACCTTCGCCAGTCCCGATGTGATGCGATTTCTCGGTCGGTGGGTTCCGACTACAACTGGGCGGGTCTATGGTCAGTTCCAAGGAGAGATCATTAGCGATATTAAACATCGACCCGAAGGCGTTCGGATCAAGCACAGTCTCAAGGGTAATAGCATCAAGCTCTACGATAAACAGGGGAGCGTTTTGAGGGTGGAGACAACGATCATCCGTCCTGCGGAGTTCAAGGTGTATCGAGCGGCTGAAAATGACCCTGAACAAAAACTAGCCTGGCGAGAATTACGCCGAGGGCTAGCGGATCTTCCCCGACGCGCCGAAGTCTCTCAGGCGGCAAACAACCGTTATCTTTCGGCGTTAGCCTCAACCCAACTTAAAGAATCTCTCAAGGATCAGGTGAGCTTATTGAGCAAGCCAATCGTTCGAAAGACTCGTCGCTATCGAGCTCTCAATCTCTGGGCTCCAAAGGATCGAAAACTACTAGAGCTCATCACCGGGGGCCAATACACCATCAACGGCTTTCGCAATCGAGATCTGAGGCGCGAGCTCTATTCCAAGCCGTCAAACGAGCGAGAACACCGGCGGCAATCAGCGAAAGTTTCCCGTCACCTAGCGCTCCTTCGAGCCCATGGCCTCATCAAGAAGGTCTCGCACACACACCGCTATCACCTCACCGATAAAGGAAGGCTAAAGATTACCGCCCTCCTTTCGGCCTACCAAGCTGATGTTCAACAACTTATCAAACTAGCTGCCTAATTTTCTTGTCGAAAAAACAAGATTCTGAGGAAAAGCACTGCAAAGCCACAAAGTATTCTAGAGCAGAAAAACCTTGGGGCTTAGCGCCTTGTAGGTTTCGCACCAGACACTGAGCTTTGGCTTCGCGCGAAACATCTCCGCTATAAAAAAGATCGCATAGAGACCGAACGGTTTTACTTCCCTCTTGATCGGTGGGGACTTGCGAGTATCCACGGAGTTAGCTGAGACCCCAGATTCCGCCGCTTGACGCTGATTCCTTTTCTCTACAGGAGATCGCAAAGCCAGCAGAAACTTTTCCCGCTCTGTTTCCTTTGTGAGCTCCTGTTCAAGAACTCCCAATTCCTCGCGAAAACTCGCACGACTAAGCTCAAAATTGGACATCGAATCGAGCCAGACAGCCCAACTCAACATAAGAAGTATTCTTTATTTAAGGAACTGCCCTCCCTCAAAAGGCATCCTTCTAACGAAGGACCAAATCCGTTTCTCTGCCGTTTGAAGGATTTCTACATTTATGAGTTGTTTGAGAGCCCCTTGGGTGGCAGACAAGCCACAACTTCAACCGCGAATTCACGGTCATAAAGTGGCGCTTAATCGGTTCCAAACAGGATACTTTCAAGAGCCGCCTCCTTCTGGGCTGCAGGCTGAAAGTCCAGTGCGCGGAAATATCTCGGCCTGTCCCCTTCCTCTGTCCCGGGATCCATGAGGATTTTAGCGATCAATTCCGCCGACCGGGTCGCGCGGCTCCTCCAGACAATCTCAAGGCCATCCGCATTGTTCCATTCGTTTCCGACCTCCTTAACCCTGGCGTCAAGGCAGGCAGCCCAGTCATCTGCAGCCGCGATTCCCCGGGCCTCAAGAGACCAGCGGTCACCAGCCTCATGCGTCACGGCCAGTTTCCGCCATAACTGAGCCTTCACAGGACCTTTGACAAGTCGGAGGCAAACCGCACATTCACGGCGCACCTTGGCCGAGGAATCCTCCGCCAGCCGGTCAATCAATGTCGGAAGTGAAGCTCCCACCTGCACGGCGAGCCGCAGGGCGGTTACCCTAATATCGGGGTTGGCATCGCCCGCGGCCAACCGGACATAATGCTCCTCGCGCCCAGCCATTCTCCCCAAAAGCCACAACGCACGAGCACGATGCCGCTGATTCTCCGATTGATACAGGTCAAGCAAGGCCTTCTCTGCCGTTACGCCCATGCCGTGCAGGACCTGCCATGCCTTGTAGCGCACGCAATAGTTCGGGTTCTTAAGCGCAGACACGGCGGCGGCGGGGGAATCGTATGCCAGTTTTTCCGGCACATAGCGCGCCCCTTTCGGGGCAATCCGGTAAAGGCGCCCCTTGACGATATCGCGTTGCTGGAAGCCGCCCACCACTGAATCATACCAGTCACTGACAAACAATGAACCATCCGGGGCCACAGCCACGTCCACCGGGCGAAACGATTGATCCTTGCGACTCTTCATCAACGCTAGCGATTGCCCGGCATATCCTGCCCCGGACTCCTTCGTCGGGTAGGCACGCACCACGTTCACTCCTGACTCACAGTGGACGACCTGATCCCAGTAGACACGCGGAAGAAGGCGGCCCTCATAGACAGTGATTCCGGTTGGGGCACCGGCCCCGGTCTGCACCACGTTGGGCACCACCCCGGGATCATTCAAATGCCAGTGCCTTAAGGAAACATCCTCGTGCATCCCGGGACGCTCCTTACGCCAGCCCTCTCCGGTCAACTCATCCAAGTAACCGTAGTTGCCTCCCTCCATCACGAAGTTGATGCGGGTGGCACGGTTGCCGTCATCATCGTTATCCGACTGCCAGAGCGAGCCGAAGGAATCCACGCTCACCTCATAGTTATTGCGGAAGTTGTGCCCAAGCACCTCCAGCCTGCTGCCATCCAGCTGGCAGCGAAACACCATGCCACCCCAGAACGGCTTGCCCTTGTCCTCCACCAGCCTGCCATGGATATCCTTGAGGACATTGCCGTCGGCCCCGCGCAGGTTTTTGCCGGTGTTGCCGAAATTCCAATACATGTTGCCATCCGGACCAAAGACCAGGGAATGGTAGGAGTGGTCATGCTGCTCGACACCGTCCCCGGAAAATAGCAACTCCCTGCGATCGGCACGGTCATCCCCGTCATCATCATAAAACACCCAAACCTTGGGGGTCACCGAGACAATGACGCGGTCGGAAAGAACACACAGCCCCATGGCCGCATCCACCTCGGTGCCCTGGTAGAAGACCTTGTGTGAATCCATTTTCCCGTCACCGTCAAGATCCTCCATGATCAGGATCCGATCTCCTTCCGCACGCTTGCCCCGGTTGGGACGGTAATTGACCACATCACAGGCCCAGACACGCCCCCGGTGGTCAATATCGATATTGCTTAGGCTGACGATGTCCGGCTCGGAAGAGGACAGGGTCACCTGCAAGCCTTCCCCGACCTCAAAATCCTCATTCGCATTGATGCTGGCAACAAGGAAAACGGATAGAAGGAATACACTCGAGTTTGAAATCTGTTGAAGGCTGGGCATGGCTGGTCACATCACAACAAAATCCTCCCCGAAATTCAAGCATAGTGCCACGGTTGGGAGCATTTGTGCATTTGCAAG
>JAPPOI010000416.1 GCA_028818055.1 Boseongicola sp. | reverse complement strand
CGCAATGGACGTTCATGTTGATCGGATTGCTGATCATCGGTGCTGTCACAGTCGACCAATGGATCAGAAAGGTAACGAGCTGATGGAACCTATCCTTTCTGCAAAAAACCTCGTCAAGCGGTACGGGCGCGTTACAGCGCTTGACCATTGCGACTTCGAGCTTCTACCGGGCGAAATCTTGGGAGTGATCGGCGACAACGGCGCCGGGAAGTCCACGCTGATCAAAGCGCTCTGTGGTGCTGTCATTCCTGATGAAGGCGAAGTGTTCCTCGATGGCAAAAAAGTTGAATTCAATTCTCCCATCGAGGCGCGAAAACACGGAATCGAAACCGTGTACCAAACTCTGGCGATGAGCCCGGCACTATCGATTGCCGACAACATGTTCATGGGGCGTGAACTGCGCAAAGAAGGCTTTATGGGATCGCTCTTTGGGCAACTCGACAAGCGAAAGATGCAGGACTTTGCTCGTGAAAAACTCTCTGAACTTGGGCTGATGACGATCCAAAACATCAACCAGGCGGTCGAAACGTTGTCGGGTGGTCAGCGTCAGGGCGTTGCGGTGGCGCGCGCCGCCGCATTTGGGTCCAAGGTCATCATTCTCGACGAGCCGACTGCCGCACTCGGAGTGAAGGAAAGCCGGAGGGTGCTGGAATTGATCCAGGATGTTAAGGCGCGTGGCATTCCAATCATTTTGATCAGCCACAACATGCCGCACGTTTTCGAGGTTTGTGATCGTGTGCATGTCCACAGACTTGGAAAACGTCTGACGGTGATCGACCCGAAAGAGCATGAAATGTCAGACGCAGTGGCATATATGACCGGCGCTAAAATGCCGGGGGCACAGGCGGCTTAAAACAAGTGAGCGCGGAAGAGAACGCCAAATCGATTGTGGCGGAAGTCCAACGTTTGCGGCCTACTGAGGGCCGCAAACTCATTGCAATTGCGGGCCCACCTGCAGGCGGGAAATCAACAGTGGCAGGACTTGTGAGGGCCGGCCTTGAAGAGGCTGGCGTGCCGTGTGGATTGCTCCCAATGGATGGTTTCCATCTGGACAACGAGAAACTGACAGAACTTGGTTTGCTGTCCCGCAAAGGCGCACCAGAAACATTCGACCTAGAAGGGTTCGCCAGCACCTTGAAGCGCCTTACCGTCGAAGACGAGGTCGCGGTACCACTTTTTGACCGATCACTTGATGCTGTTTTGCCTGCCGCAGACCTGATTGGAAAGGATCAGCGGCACGTGGTCATCGAAGGGAACTATCTTCTTCTGGACGAGCCGGGCTGGCGCGATCTGTCGTCGGACTGGACGTTTTCGGTCTTCGTTTCCGCATCAATCGAAGAGCTTAGAGAGAGGCTTGTCCAGCGCTGGCTAGATCACGGGCTGACGCCCAAGGACGCTGAAAAGCGCGCTGCCGAAAACGATCTTGTAAATGCCCAACGTGTTCTTTCAAAACGACTTTCCGACAAAATCGACATGCTTCTTTTCTGAATGCACGTTTGGAACCCTGAAAGACCAGAGGTCTGCCAGCAACCATTCTAGAATTATAGGGGTGGATGGTAGCGGAGGAGGGACTTGAACCCCCGACACATGGATTATGATTCCACTGCTCTAACCAACTGAGCTACTCCGCCAGAGTTTGCGCTAGGTAGAAGTATCTGCGGCTTACGTCAAGTGGGCAAAGGCGCAAAGGCAAAGGTTTAAATCCCTGCGGAATTCTGAAAATCTGCCCCGTGGAAATGTCGAGTTTTGGCGATCATATCGAACCTGAATTCTGCCCCCTTGGAGCGGACGGCATTCTTGTGCGATTCTCAAGGGTAATCAGCGATCAGGCGAACCGTTTGGCGGTTACGATGCGCAACCAGATCGAAACCAAGACTATCGCCGGAGTGGTCGAAACCGCGGCCTCGCTGACGTCTGTTTTCGTACGCTTTCGCCCGGATCAAACCACTCGCAGCGATGTCGAAGCCGCATTGCGGCAGCTTATCGAAGATTGGGCAAACATTGAAAACGAAACCGGCACATTGCGTCGCTGGACCATTCCGGTGTCATTTGGCGGCGACAACGGCCCTGACTTGTCGTCTGTTGCCTCAGATGTGGGGATCGCGGAAGACGCGGTGGCAGACGAGGTCTGTGACACTTCATTGCGTGTTCTGGCTTTGGGCTTCGCGCCCGGCCAACCGTATCTGGGGTTCTTGCCGGACAAATGGAATATTCCACGCCAAAGTGGAGTGACAGCCGAGGTTCCAGCGGGCGCGGTTGTGGTCGCGGTTCGCCAGATCATACCATTCGCCAACCCCTCGCCCACCGGATGGAGACAGATTGGGCGCACGGCCTTCCGGTGTTTCGATACCGAACGATTGCAGCCCATACTTTTGCAGGCGGGCGATGAGGTTCAATTTGTTCCGACCTCAGCAGACCAACTGCAGTCGCTGGAGACAGCCCCGGATGGCCTCGGCGGTGCAATTTGCGAGATAGTGTCGTGAGTGGTGTTCTGAATGTCATCGAAGCAGGACCCGGCGTCTCGCTGCAAGACCTTGGACGGTCCGGGTATTTGGGCCTGGGGCTATCTACGGGCGGCGCCGCCGATCGTGACGCACTTTTGCAAGGTCAGGCACTGTTCAATCAGACCGAAGACGCAATGGCGTTGGAACTTGCGGGGCTGGGTGGCCGGTTCGGGTTTTCTCAGCCAACACGATTTGCCTTAACGGGCGCTCATATGTCCTTGGAATTGAACGACGAACCCGTGCCAGCAAATACAACGCTTTATGCCAGAGCCGGCGACGTTCTGAAAATCGGCCCTGCCCGCCAAGGTATGTACGCATACCTTCATGTTGCAGGTGGTTTTGATGGTCCGAAAGTCCTCGGAGGCGGTGGATTTCATGGTATCGCGAAACTTGGGGGGCGTGTTGCCGCCGGCGATCAAATCGCGTTTCTCTCAGATCCGAACCCGGGCTCCTCTCCCCAAAAGCTTTCACCAGAGCAAACCGGTTCTGCGCCCATACGAATTATGGAGGGGCCGCAAACCGCACTTTTTTCGGATGAGACCAAGTCACGATTCCAGCAGACTGAGTTTAAGCGCGGACACCGTGGCAACCGACAAGGTGTTGCGCTTGAACAAGACGAGGCCGGGTTTGCCACAGAAGGCCAGCTCACTCTGGTGTCCGATTTCATAGCGGTCGGCGACATCCAGATGACAGGAGACGGCCAACCTTATGTTTTGCTTGCCGATTGTCAGACGCTGGGTGGGTATCCGCGGATTGGAACGGTACTTCCATCGGACTTGTCCCGCATCGCCCAATCCACCCCAGGCGAGACTTTCACATTCCATTTTGTTGACGCTTCAGAAGCAGAAGCTGACTGGTCGTCGCCCGAAGAACGAAGAAAGCATTTTGCATCAAAAATGACACCGGCCATGCGCGACCCTCGCGAGATGGCTGATCTATTGTCCTACAACCTGATTTCACGTCCAATCGAAGACTAGCGGCTACAACACTCGTGACAGAAACGCTCGCGTTCGATCGTGCTGAGGCGTCTTGAATACCTGATCCGGAGGCCCCTCCTCCAAAATGACGCCGCCTTCCAAGAAACAGACTTTGTCAGCCAATTCTCGGGCGAAGCCCATTTCATGTGTTGCAAGCACCATTGTCATGCCTTCCAAACGGAGTTGGCGCAGCACGTCCAAAACCTCGCCCACGAGTTCAGGGTCCAGAGCTGATGTAATCTCATCGAACAGCATGATCTCGGGCTTCATCGCCAGCGCCCTGACGATGGCCACGCGTTGCTGTTGGCCACCCGACAACTGATCCGGATAATGATCAACGCGATCGCTCAGCCCAAAGCGTTCAAACAGTTGCGAAACGTCCGGCAGTAGCTGGTCACGGGTCTTCTGATACACTCTGCGCGGCGCAAGAAGTACGTTTTCCAGCGCCGTCATGTGGGGGAAAAGGTTGAAACTCTGGAAGACGATACCGATGCGCTGCCGCACTGGCTGGGGGTCTAAACCCGGTGTTGATATATCCTCGCCATCCAGAAAAATGTTTCCATCATCAATGGGTTCCAACAAATTCATGCATCGCAGCAAGGTCGATTTTCCCGAGCCGCTCGCGCCGATAAGGCAGATCATTTCACCGCGATCGACACTCAGGTTCACGCCATTAATGACCGTTGTATCGCCAAAGCTCTTGGTCACGGATTGAAGGTCAAGCAGCGCCATTAGCTTCGCGCGCGTCTTTGCTTCTGAAGGAGATAGTCGGCATACCGTGTTGCCGGAACGGTGATGGCCAAGAAGATGAGCGCAGCACCCACATAT
>JAPPOI010000114.1 GCA_028818055.1 Boseongicola sp. | reverse complement strand
CGCGTCGAAAGCTTGATCAACGCGCCCTCAGACCAGGGCATCTCAACAGACGAACTCTGCGGTATCTCTGGCTTCTCGCCAGGGCAGATGCGCAAAGCCTTGAATGACCTGGAGACGCTTGGAATTGCGTCGAATGATACTGCTATAACGATATTCGTGCATCTCGGCGTCGAAGACTCTTCTGAAAGACGCCTCCTGGAAGCCAACAGCCTTGAGAAAGATCTGATCGACAAACTGAGGGAGTTCGCACCGGATCTCGAAATTGGTCATGCCTCAACGCTCAACCTGAAAGTCGCCTCCCAAGAATTGCGCGACATGGGTCACTCGACTGTTCGACCAGACATTGTCGATAGGCTTGTCCGTGGAATCGCGCGGGACGGTCGCGACGAGAGCGAGGGCGTTGGAAGCCTCCAAATCCGGAAGATCGATCGGGAGCATCTCTCGGTCAGGATGCAGAGGAGCTGGCAGGTGCTTTCTGTGACAGCTCAAATACGTCGTCTGGCAGCGCGGGTCTTGCTTAACGGGCTTCAGAAAACAGCACCGGAGAAGGCCAGAGGCAAAGACATTCAAGTTGAAACGACCTTAGGCGCGATGATGGCGTCTCTGAACGGTGATTTCGAGCTTTCGAGTGCTATTTCCGATCCGGCCAAGCTTCTCGACCGTGCGCTCCTTTGGCTCCATGAGCAGGGGGTCGTAACGCTCGGTAAGGGCCTTACGATCTTCCGGCCAGCAATGACGATCCATTTAGCCCCTGGCAGCCAGCAATTTACAGAACCCGATTTTGAGCCGCTTAAGCTGCACTATCAGGAGCAGGTTCTTCAGACGCACATCATGGGTGCTTACGCTGAGCGTGGCCTAGGGTCGATGAGAGACGCTCTCAGGCTCTCTGAAGACTATTTCACACTCGATCGCGAAAACTTTGTCCAGAAATGGCTTCCTGGTCGGGGCTCGGAGCTCCAGCGTCAAACCACTCCGGAATCCTGGAGCTCCATCGTTGAGTCGTTGGGTAACTCAAATCAGTCCCGGATCGTAGCGGATGACCGCGAACAAACAAATGTTTTGGTTCTGGCGGGCCCCGGCTCTGGAAAGACCCGGGTCCTTGTCCATCGGATCGCATACCTCATTCGGGTCAAACGAGAGAACCCGAGAGGCATCTTGGCCTTAGTATATAACCGCCATGCCGCAACGGAGATCCGAAGGCGGCTCCTCGAGCTCATCGGCGATGATGCCCGCGGCGTGACAATCTCTACCTGCCACGGTCTCGCAATGCGAATGGTGGGCGCGAGCTTTTCAAAGCGTGCGGAAAAAGTCGAAAGCGTCGACTTTGATGAGATCATGACTGAGGCCATTGACCTCTTGAAGGGCCAGGGTCTGTCTCGCGACGAGGCCGAGGCCCAGCGCGAGACGCTCATTGAAGGCTATCGATGGATCCTAGTGGACGAGTATCAGGACATCGGCCCCCAGGAATATGAGCTCATCGCCGCTGTTGCCGGACGCTCCATCGAGGATGATGATCGGCGTCTGAGCCTCTTTGCCGTGGGCGATGATGACCAGAACGTCTACGCTTTCGCCGGTGCTTCGGTGGGGTTTATTCGTCGCTTCGAGGAGGACTACAAAGCGCAGCCCAGCCACCTAATCGAAAATTACCGATCGACGGCCAATATTATCCACGCCTCGAACCATGTCATTGCACCGGCCGCGGAGCGCATGAAGGCGGGCCACGACATTACTGTTAACCGGGGACGCAAGGATGATCGTCCTGGCGGTTTGCTGGAGCGTCTCGACAGCGTCGGGCGCGGCCGTGTCCAAGTACTGAAGGAGGCCGGCGACCCGCTCACCCAGGCAGTCCTAGCTGTTGAAGAACTGGAGCGCCTCTCCAAGATAGTTCCAGAGTGGAATTGGGCCAAAGCCGCCGTCATTGCACGAGAATGGAGTTATCTACAGCCCGTGCGCAGCTACTGCGAGGCGCGTGGCATTCCTGTTCAGACCGCAAACGCTGACCTTCCGAACTTCTGGCGTCTGCGAGAAACCCAAACACTGGTCAATTGGCTCAGAGCCAGGGATCGCTCCGGGCTTCGTGTTTCAGAGCTTTCCAATTGGATGGCTGCACAGCCTGACGGCCCATGGTGGTCCATCCTGCGAGAAGGTGTTGAAGACTTCGTTCACGAGATTGGGGACCGTGAGACGGATCGCAGGGATATCCTCGAATGGTTAGCTGAATGGGGACGCGGTGTCCGAAAACGCCAGAGCGGCCTACTTCTTCTCTCAGCCCATCGCGCCAAAGGGCTCGAGTTCGACCACGTTGTTGTGCTCGATGGAGCTTGGGAGAAGCGATCGAACGGCGAAGATAAGGATGCGGCGCGGCGCCTCTACTACGTGGCTATGACACGAGCTCGGCGCAGTCTGGCGCTCACAACAATGACTGACAGGCATCCAATTCTTGAGAATCTGAACGACGAAGCGTTCCTAATCCGAAGGTGCGCGCCAGGCACGGTCGAAGTCTCGGATTGCCGAAAGCTCTACAAGACCCTGGATCTTTCAGAGGTCTTTTTGGATTTTGCCGGACGATTGCACGAAGGTAACGCGTCGCTTGCAGCTCTTGAACGTATCAAGTCTGATGACCCACTCCTCTTGGAAGAGCGGGGCGACCACTGGGTGGTGACCGACCGCGATGGGACTGCGGTCTGTCGCCTCGCAAAGAAGTTTGCACCGCCGGCTGGAGCGAAGTTTCTCCATGGAAACGCGTATGCGATCTCAACTAGATTCCGAGAGGACTCCGCAGAACAATACCAGAGCCATCTCAAGCGAGACACATGGACTGTGGTGCTGCCAGAGTTGGTCTTCGGGCCATCTTCCGTCGCTCACGTGAGCGAGGGGGCCAACGAAAGCAAAAAGACTTGGGGCCCAAGCATATTCAAGGGCACGGACCAAGAACAAGCAAGCATCGAGCCGGAAGTAGCGGAAGGCTCGGGCGGTCGGCTTCGCGCAGACGAACATTTTATTTTGGAGTTAAATGAAGACCAGAAGCATATTTTGAATGCTATCGAGGATAACGACGATGGTATCACGTTTTCAGAATTATGCGCAAAAACCGGCTTTTCTGCTGCTAAAGTTCAGGGAGATTTAGGTGCAATAACCAATAAATCACGGAAGGTTTTTGGGGAAAGATTCGTCTTTTTGAATAAGCGCAATGGCCGCTATTATCCTCATGGTTCCATTCTCCCTGAGCCAGAGGCTGCGTCAGAAGTTTCAACCTATCACGAACGAATTGAAAAAATTAAAAAGAAATCTCCGAATGCTTATGCGGCTTGGGACGAGGATCAGGAAGTAGAGCTCAGGGATTTATTTGAGCGGCAAATTTCCATTGCGGAGATAGCGAGAATTATGGGGCGTCAACCAGGCGGTATTCGTAGCCGGCTGAAAAAAATTGGCCTAATCGACAAAAAAGATGCAAAGCGGGCTGTGCAGGATGCGAGCGCTAAGATACTGCCAGATGACGAGTATGATGTTATCGAAATTGAAGAAAATTTGGATGCGGAAATCAGATGTGAAGATTGTGGTGAGGTGATTCCGGAACTCCGTCTGAAAGCTGTTCCTGAGACGTCTAAATGTGTAGACTGCGCCGCCAAACAACCCTCTGAGAAAAGGCGTATAAAAGAGCCTTGGGGAACTAGAGAGGAATTTAATAAAGATCGCCAGTCATGGATCCCGTGGCGAAGAAAATAGGTTTCTTGCTTCTGGAGGACCTTGAGGTACTTGCAGGCCGCTGAAAAAGGATTCTGTGCCTGTCTTCTTGCGGAAATCGTTCCGGTTTCGACCCGAAGCGGTCAGAAATCCGCGCTCTATGCGCCATTTGCGGATGGTTTTTTTGGTTTCGTGCGCCCGGGCGAGGCGCTTCAACACTTTTCAGCGACCTGGTAAGGATATTACACGATGAGCGTGCTGTGTAACGACGTGCTCAACTTTTTATAGTCTCCAGTTACTCGGGACGGAATGTCAAACCCGATGAGTAGACCTCCCTGGGCTAAGCGGGACGGAAATGGTTCAGGCAGACCGAGTATGACAACTGCTTGCTAGAATGGTATCACATCATCGATTGGAGGCGGCAATGTGGAACGTTTACGGTCGTCGCCTTCGTTCCCCCGAGTTTCTTGTCCACCTGATAGGCCGATCAATTTGCCGCCGATTTGGTTCACAATGATTTCTGTGCTGTAGCGATCTTCGCCTGTTTGCGCTTGCCATTTACGGGTTTCCACTCGGCCTTCAATGTAGACCTTATTGCCCTTTTTCAGATAGTTTTGAGCGTATTGCGCAGCATACTGGTCAAAGACGCTGACGGTATGCCACTCGGTTCGCTCGCGTTTCTCGCCTGAGGTCCGATCTGTCCACTGCTCACTAGTGGCTACCCGCAGATTGGCAACTTTCTGGCCGCTTGGCAGGTCTCGGACCTCTGGGTCCGCGCCGAGGTTGCCAACGATGATCACTTTGTTCACGCTACCGGCCATAGTCAGTTCCCACTCGTTGAAGCCCGCCTTTGATCGTTGGATTGAGGTTAGTCGCGGAGGCTCGCCGAGGCAATGAAGGGAATCACTAATAGAGGAGTCATCTTGCCTGTTCCAACTGCTCCCCCCAAGTCTGCCCCTCCAGAAAACACAGATCGTAGAGGCTAACCGCTGACGGTTCGCGCCCGCAGGTCAGTCGCTTCAGGACCTCCGGCGCGAGATAAGCCAGCCGTAACTGGCGGCTGACATGACGTTCGGCCAAACCGACGGCTTCGGCCAGTTCCTGGATTGTGGCGAACTCGCCCGCGTCCATGCGCCGCCGCCAGCCCCAAGCTCGACCGATGGCGCGCAAGACATGCGCATCCTGTGTCTGGTCTTCGCTGGGCTGATAGTCGGCTGGCGGCAAGATCTTCGGGCGTCCGTTTTTCTTGCGCACCTTCAACGGGATCAGCACGCGGATCGTATCGTCGGGCTTGGTCATTCCGCCGCCTCCATTCCGCGAGGCGCAACCATCTCGCGAATGACGCCCGCGATACCTTCACGCCGAATGTCCACCTCGAGCCCTGCGGCGGTGACGGTAACGCGCCGGACGAGAAGCTGGATGATCCGTGATTGTTCGGCTGGGAACAGGCGTGCCCAAAGCGCGCGGAACTCATGCAGCGCCGCGATGGCGTCGGCTTCCGAAACTGCATCCCTTTCTTTTTTCAGGGCTGTCATCACCTGTGCCACCATCTGTGGCGTCTGCAGAATGCGCCGAACCTCGGTCACGACCGCGTCCTCGACCATTCCAGCCGCCAACCGTGTTGGGGCGGTTTCTTCGCCCGTTTCGCGGTTTCGAATGACGTCCATCGACACGTAGTAGCGATAGAGCTTCGCGCCCTTCTTGGTGCTGGTGGGCGTCATGGCCGCGCCGGTGTCGCTGAATATCAGCCCCTTCAAGAGAGCGGGTGTCCGGGATCGGCTGTTATTGGCGCGTTTGCGGGGGCTCTCCTGCAGGATGGCGTGGGCCCGATCCCAGAGGTTATCGTCGATGATGGCGTCGTGCTCGCCGGGATACGCCGTGCCCTTGTGAACAGCCTCCCCACGATAGACGCGGTTCTTCAGGAGCCGGTAGAGATAGCCTTTGTCAATCAGCGTGCCCTGCTTGTTGCGGAACCCCTCGCGACGAAGTTCGCGTGCCAAAACCGTGGCGGAGCCGAGTTCAACAAACCGCTCGAAGATGCGACGGACCGATGCGGCCTCTGAGTCGTTCACCACCAGCTCGCGATCCTGCACATCGTAGCCGAGGGGCACGTAGCCCCCCATCCAGATACCGCGTTTGCGGGACGCGGCCACCTTGTCACGGATCCGCTCGCCGATCACTTCACGCTCGAACTGGGCGAAACTGAGCAGGATGTTCAGCGTCAGCCGCCCCATCGAGGTGGTGGTGTTGAACGACTGTGTGACCGATACAAAGGTGACGCCATTGCGGTCGAAGATCTCGACCAGCTTGGAGAAATCCATCAACGACCGCGACAGACGGTCGATCTTGTAAACGACGACCACGTCGATCAGCCCATCCTCGATGTCGGTCAGAAGCTGCTTGAGGCCGGGGCGTTCAAGATTGCCACCAGAAAATCCACCATCGTCATAGCGGTCGCGGGTGGCCACCCATCCCTCGGACTTCTGACTGGCGATATAGGCCTCACAGGCCTCTCGCTGCGCGTCGAGGGTGTTGAACTCCATGTCGAGCCCTTCTTCGGTCGACTTGCGAGTGTAGATGGCGCAGCGCAGGCGGCGGTTAGGGCGAGCGGCGATATCCATCATGCTTCCTCCCGCTTCCGCTCACGCAGCCCGAAGAAGCGATAGCCATTCCAGCGCGTTCCTGTAATGGCGCGCGCCACTGCCGAGAGTGATTTGAACTTGCGGCCCTGCCAGTCGAAGCCGTCTCTCAACACTGTCACGGTGTGTTCAACGCCGTCCCATTCGCGAATGAGTTTGGTGCCGGTCACGGGATTTCGGGGATCAGCGATCCGGTGCTTGCGCCGCGCATGCCCCTCGACCTCATCAGCCAGCAGATCCAGCATGCGGCGCGTTTCCCTATCGGGGCCGCCGTAGGTCAGTTCCTGGATGCGATAGGCGATCCTGAATTCCAGGAACTTGCGGCTGTTGTTCGGCGCAGCGATGCCAAAAAGTTTCTCCCATTCGGCTTTTAGCTCCCTGACCGACATGGCCTTTAGAGCAGCTAGACGGGCCAGGACGGATTGATCAACCCTTGGATCCAGCCCCGGTTTTGTGGGCGTTATCTTATTGTGATGCTTCATCAATTCCTCCGATGCGGATACGTTTTGCACGTCGACCACCGCTCTTTCGGGGTGAGAAGTCCACGAAACTGTCTCCGATGTCGGCAGATAAAGAGCTGGACTGTGCGGCGTTCAGGCGAAGGACGCCCGCAGCCAGGATGCGACCGAGTTCTTCGAAGCGTGCACGGGCTGACATCTTGTCCGGACACAAAGGATTGGGCCCCGAAACCGGGGTTAAATTATCGTTAAGCATTGGAGCGCCTTTCGGGTTGTTGCCCTATCTGGGCTTCAAGCGGCGCTGGTATTCAAGTTAAAACAATGGGTTGCAGGGCTGCTGCGCGATGCTGCGTGCAGGATCGGGTTTGTAGCGTGCGGCCTTTCAGTGCCGTGTCGCGGATTGGACCATCGAATCTGTGTCGAGTTTCAGGGCGGCCTTCCAAAGCGACGTCTTGGTGAACAGGCTGTCTTGCGAGCGAAAGGACCCATGTAACCGGGTTTCCTGAAGCAGCCCGGTCCAGACGATTGGGCGCAGGACCCGCGTGTAAAGGTTGCCCATCATCTCATCAAAATGTGGAAAACGGCTTGGATCGGATTCGCAGCTGCGGCAAAGGCCGCGAACGAGGGCGAAAATGTTTAGCGAACGGACTCCACCAAAAAATGGCTCACTCTTCCACAGCGCGCCTGAACTGAACGAAGGCTCTGACAACATTCTCTGGGGCCACAGTCCCAAGTTCGATATCATCCGGCAGTCGGCCGGCCAGTGCAAAGAGGTAGTCGTCAGGAATGTTCAGCGCACTGGAGAACTGTCGGATCAAGTGTCCTGAACTGGGGCTACGCCGATCGTGCTCGATATCATGCAGATATTGCGGTGAAATCGCGCCGCCATCGTCTTCCTTGAGGACGCAAGCTGCAAGTTCTCTCTGGCTGAGACCCTGTCGCTTGCGGGCCACTGAAATTGCCTGGCCGAAGGTCACGCCGTCGACCGACGTTGCTTGCACATTAATGGCACTCCCAGGCTCTCCGCTTGTTAGCGGATTTGCGAAATGCTACGAATATTTATGTGGATGATCAATGGTGAAGCCGGACAAACTGGCTCCGCATCCTGACGCAGCATGGTCTGTAGCAACGTGAGAGGTTGGTATGCCAACTGTCGGCTGGATCCGAGAAGGTGACCTTGATGCCTTTTATGAGGGCACAGAAAGGACTCCTGATCCCAGCCCGCAAAGAGAGCCAAACTTCTCCTGCCCGTTTTGTGGATCGATATTTCCCAATCAGTCCGAATTTCACGATCACGTTTATGCCAAGCATCGGGTGGAGCGACCGTTTATCATGCTCCGTGGAAAAGAACCGAGTGCTCATGCTGTCGTTCGATCACCTCTCGCAGCGTCAGAAATTGCTCTGGCGAACACGAGCCATGCCAAGGTCCTTCTCGATGGTGCTGGCCCGCAAAAGGTCTCCATTGACAAGCTCGGGGAGCTTATCTCCGAGACATCCCAAGCAGAACTAACCCTCGAACTGGTCAATACGACTGAGAAGAAAGCGACGCCGGTTGTAACTCAGTATGGCTTCTCGTTCCGAGTTGCACAAAAAGCGGACCTCAGGCGGGTAGAGCAAGCTTTTTCAGAAATTCTGGTTTCAGATACGATCACCAGAAACTCGATTGGCTCCTTCCTTGCGGACAAAAGGACTCAGGGACCTGGAAAGGAGTATGCGTCCGGCCTAGCCGACTATTGCCTCGGGATCCTCATAAAAGAGCGACCTGAAGGCGAAAATCTCACTACTCCATTCTCTCGTCATCGAGAGCTCTACGGACGTGCGCTTGATGTTCTGAAGGATTTCCCGCGTCCGCTTGCACACTTGATTACTTGCATTATCCGGTTTTCCTTAAACAATTTTGAAAATGGCGGGAGGCGCACGGGATATTTGGAGCTCGATTTAGCGACTGAGCTATTGTCTAATCCAACCTCTGACAGCCTGCAGCTCCCTCTTGAGAACACCACTCGTCGACCGGTTTGCCCTATCGATCACGGGACTGGGCGGATGCTTGAACTTGCAAACCATCTTGCTTCACAGTCGCGGTGGAGTCCGATCCTAGATGACGAGTGCAGGGCGCTCGCGCACTCCGACCTACTCGACGCAACTGATCACCAGAAGGCGTTCGCCATATGGGCCGCATCAGCGTGGCGACTTGGTTCGACAGACAGCGCCTTGGAACCATTAACACAGATCGCCGAAATCTATCCCTTCAGCCGATGGGCGAGCAAATACCTGGAGCAAGCAACAACGTGACAGAGAGAAAAGAGAAGCCAGGAACCGAGACTGAGATCACGAACACTGAGAAGCCAGCAGAGGGACCAGAAAGAGCCCAGGATGCCTCGTCCGATGAAGTTGAAATCCCGCCCACGCTCGTGGGCTACTTCGGCGAGGATCGTGCGAGTCCCTCCGCGTTTTTCAAGGTTCTTCGAAAGAACGATGTGAAGCGTTTCCGCTCCGCGGAGCAAGAGGCGGTAGCCAAGCTAATGGCGACCAAGGATACCGAGATGGAGCGTCTCTGGGGTTTGATGGCACAAGCGTCGCTACCGGACCCTGTCGATGCGTGGGTGTGGGGAGCCGCACAGTCGCGCCTTAGAGAGCAACTCGGAGAGGCTTTCGACACCCAAGACCACGATGCAGGTCGCATCTTCAAATCGGTTTTGCGTGAACTCTCTTTGGGCCTGAGCTCGGAAAAGAAGGAAGAAAAGAAACGGGCCGAAAATCTTCTGCGAGTAACCATCTGCTGGCTTGTTGAGAAACGTTCGTTCAAGACTTGGCAGGTTGCGGAGCAAGTTTATCCGTTTCTTTTCAGGGATTTGAAAGCTGCCACGCGTGTAGCTCAGCGTGCTATTCAAAAGGGAAAGCCAGGTGAATTTCGGGTTGCAGCAGCAGTGGCGGCACTTGGCGCCCAGATGGTTAAGGCCGCGGAAGACGAACAGATCCGCGAGAGGAACATTTCAAACGATCTTCGCTATCGCTTAGATGATGCGAACAGAAAGATCGAAAAGCTTCGTTCCGACCTAGAAGATGCGAAGAAGACGATTTCTGATCAAGAGATCAAGATAGCCCAGTTGGAGCAGACCCTTGCCGCTGAACGCCATCACTGGGGTCATGATCTGACAGAGACCAAAGCCGAGCAGAAGGTGCTGCTGGGTGAACGACTGGGACCGCTGCTCGCGGATGCCATTGATGCTCTCGAAATCGAGCCTCCAGCGCCTGGAATTGCACTTCGACGCGTGAAGGCCGCCATGTCAGTGATTGAAGAGGCTAAGGAATGAGTGAGACAGTATTTGGTATAGACTTTGGTACGACGAATAGTCTTGCGGCGGTCTCTGTGGGAGGGCGTGCTCTGGCGCTCGTAGATCAGGTCACCCGTCGCCCTCATCCTTCAGTCATCTGGTACCGTGGTTCGGACATTGTGGTTGGACGCGAAGCCCGCGAGAATATGGACATCACCGAAAGTGGCGCCCCACCGGGCTTTGTGCGCTCTCCGAAAATGTCCCTCAGGCGTGACGGTCCGATCTTTGTGGATGGGAGACCTGTCGAACCCACCGATGCTGTCGCCGAAGTCCTCAGGCACTTGAAAGCTGACGCATCCGTCGCGCGCGGAGGTGCACCTGCACATGATCTCGCGCGAGCGGTATTCACTATTCCCGTTGATTTCGGAGGGCCTGAGCGCCGAGCCCTCCGCGAAGCCGCGCGAAAAGCCGGCATTGGCGTAGTGCAATTCGTTCATGAGCCAGTTGCCGCTCTTTACGCTCACCTTCGTTCTCAACCTGACCTTGGCCGTGAGTTGGCGCGTCTCGAAGGAAGGTCCATCCTGGTTTTCGATTGGGGTGGCGGCACGCTCGACTTGACCCTCTGCCGAATCATTGGCGGTGCAATCATGCAGGTCAGAAATCTTGGCGACAACGAAGTGGGCGGTGACAAGTTCGACGAAAGGCTACGAAATCACCTGCGCGAAAAGCATACTTCTGCGCATGGCCTGGAAGATATCACAGCTCTAGAGCAACCGGGCATGGCAGCGAAGCTGCTACACCAGTGCGAAATTCTGAAGATTCATTTGTCCGATCCAAAGGTCGATACGGAAGACGTGATTGTGCGGAACTACCTAAAGGTGGATGGGCCCGGCAAAAACCTCCTAGCATCAGTAGACCGTGCGGAACTCGAGGATCTTAGCTCTGGCATCGTTGCTCGCGGACTGGCTCGGATTGATGAGATACTGGATCAGGCGCAGCTGACTTACCAGGACATCGAACTCTGCCTCGCAACCGGCGGGATGGTTAATATGCCCGCAATTCGGGATGGCCTTACGGAGCGATTTGTGGGGAGGGTCCCGCGCCTCACCAACGGAGATCGCATCATCGCCGAAGGCGCCGCTTGGATCGCAAATGATGGGCTCCGGCTCACGCTGTCCAAACCAATTGAAATACTCGTCGCAGATACTTCTGGCCGGGGCACGTACCAGTCTCTTGTCGATGCAGGATGGACGCTTCCAATTGAGAACGAAACGCAGAACGTCGCCAACACGCGCCTGTTTTGCGTGGACCCGAGGGAAGGCTTTGCGGTGGTAGAGGTCGCAAAGCCGGTGAAGCTTGGCAAGACCTCGCCGAATGATCCTCGGCGCTCGCTGAGCGTAGTGAAGGTCGAGGTTGACCCGAAGGCACAGCCCCTGCTTGAACGGATAGAATGCAATCTGCAGATCGACCACGACTATGTCGCGCGTGTTACTCTGAAGTCCACGGGAAGAGGAGCCGAGTCTTCGGAGGAATTTCATGATCTCGAGTTTGGTCTGTCGTTAGCCGAAGTAACTTCTCCGGACAAACAGGGTGACAGTCTGGGTTCCGGAGGCAAGTCAGGCCCAGTTGGGCAGATAAAGGCATCAACCCGAAGCAGCCTATATCAAAGGACAAACGTAGCAAGCTTTGATGAGCAAACGCAGGGCCATGGCGATCTTTGGAAGTTTGTGCCAGGAGACCTCATCGAGCAGTGGAGGCCGAGTTACTTCGACACTCGAAGCAACAGTGCAACTTCGCGCCAGCTTGATGAACGGAATTTCTATGTACCCTGCAGCCGATGCAAAAGAAGGATTTCGCAGATCAAGGCTGAGGGCCCGATCAAAGGATGCAAGGGATCCTGCTTTCCAGAGTCGGTTCGACGGAACCCTAGCCTTTTGAAAGCTGCGCTTAAAGACCTCGAGGCACGGCGTTCCTGAGAGCGATCATCCCTACAGACTTTCATCTGACGTTTTTTCGGTCCCTAGCAACCGATTTCCAGTCAGACCTCCCGCGCGAACCAGCGGATGCGGCCGATGATGTGGATTTCCTCGGCGCTGCGCTCATAAGGGCTGTAGAAGCCGTTGTCCGAGATCACGCGTACCGCTGGGGGATCGCTGTTGGGTACATGCTCGAGCCGCTTGGCCACTAACCCCATGCCGTCATCCAGCACGAAAATCCCGGGCGGGTTCGGCGCGCGGCGAGTCATGTCGACCAGCACAGTGTCGCCGTCCAGAAGGGTCGGCGCCATGCTATCGCCTTCCACATGCATGATGCGCAGCTGCGACGGACTGGCCTTGAGGTTGCCCTTAATCCAGGAGCGGCGGAAGTGATAGGCACGGCCGGGCGTGTCGTGATCCTCGGTCACCACCGCGCCGCCGCCCATTGATGGACGCGGACTGGCATGCGCAATCGCCACGAAGGTCTCATCGGGGTTTTCGATGAAGGGCGGCTCACCCTCAACCTCGCCGATGCCGTGGATCAGCCATTCTCGCTCGACCTTCAGCACGCGGGCGACCTCGGCCAGCTTGTCGATGCCAGGTCGCGTCGAGCGCCCGCGGAGGATGTCGTAGACGAAGGATCGGTTCACGCCGGCCATTTCGGCGACATGGGCGGGGCTGAGCCCGAGTTGCTGAGCGCGGGCGCGGAGGCGATCAGAGAGCGTATGATGCTCGGTCATGTTTTCCCCAGAGGGCTGTGGATCAAATAGGATAAAACAGGATTGATCGGAGGGCGTCAAGGAATTAGAACAAAACCTAAACACTCAGCGGCAGGAATCGGAGGTCAGATGGAGATCGAGAAGGCGTATTTTACTCTGCCGGAGATCCTCGATCGCTGGTCCATCTCCGAGGCCGATCTGATCTATCTGGCAGAGAACGACAAGCTGCGGCTGTCGGTGCGCGTCTTCGGTGTGCCTTTGGAACTGGGCGACTACGAGGAAACCCATGAGGGCGAGCACTTTCGGGTGCCAACCGAGCAGAGCCGGTTCAGCGGTCTCTTGGATTTGTATGCGCAGGACGTCTTTCAATTGTTCCGGTGCAGCGAAATCCATCTCAGCGATTTCCGGACGCCACGCGCATCCTATGCAACGCTTTATGGCGAAGCTGATCCGATCTTCGTCATGATAGGGGATCTGCTGCTAAGGCGCGAAGAACGCGATCGATTCGAAGCGGAAACAGGGTTTTCGGGCGCAGAAACTGGGCCGCAGCTACCGGTCTTCAGCGCGTCGCCTGATTATCAGGATGTGCGTTGCGGCGGGCACCAATTCCGCTTGGGGCCGATCCAGGCACAAGTTGTCCGCGCGCTGCATGAGGCTGCACGGCGCGGCGAGGCCTGGCAGAGCGGCAAGGCGATCCTGTCGGCGGCGGGTTCCAAGAGCCTGAAGATGTCCGACGTGTTCAAATCCCAGAAGCAGTGGCGCTCCCTGATCGAATCGAATGGGCGCGGCAACTACCGCCTGAACTGCGGCTGATTTCGGCCCGTCTCGCTCTGCCGCGCGCGTCCCTTCGCCTCCACAGTGGGATGCTCCGGGGGATGAGAGTGGGATCACCATCCCCCACCACCGCCTTTGCCACAGAGTTGCAAGGCGCAAATTGATCCCCCTCCGTATCCCACTTCGATCCTGACGACATCCCACAGCAGGATTTCGCATCTTCCTCCTAACGCAGCGAGCGACAGGAGACGAAGATGCAACTCAAACACCTCAGTCAGAAAGAACTAGCCCGGCGCTGGAACATCTCGCACCGCACGCTGGAGCGGTGGCGGTGGGCAGGTGAAGGTCCGCAGTTCATGAAGCTGGGCGGCCGCGTGGTCTACCGCATGGAGGATATCACCGCGTTCGAGCATGCGCAGCTGCGTAACAGCACCGGCGCGGATGCGCAGGCCGGTGCCGCATGATGGTCCGGCTCGATGACTTTGCGGCCGACCAGGTGGTGCCGTTCGGTGCCGCTAACGGCCTGAACGAGGTCGGGTTCTGTGCCTGGATCGCGCAGTCCGAACCCGGAGAGACGCTGGTTTATCACCGCGGGTTCCTGGCAGTCGATGCCACCGCCGTTCTGTCTAAACTCCCTGGCGACCGTCAGCGCGCCTTGCGTCAGGTCGCGGCCGCCGCCCTTCGCGCGGCTGAGCAGAACCTCGTTCATCTCGTCCAGGCGCGGATCGGTCCTGACCAATTCGCCTACATCGCCATCGCCCGGCCGAAACCCCGATCCAGCGGCGCCGCATTGTCGGTCCGCCTGCTCGAGGCCGCGTGATGACCGCCTTCCAATCCCTTTTCACCGATCACGGAGACCCTTTCATGCCTTTTCCCGCAAACACCCCCACGCCCGACGATCTGCCAAGCCTCAGCGTAGCTGAGATCGCGGCCTTGCCGATCGAGTTACTGGCAATTCTGCAGCGTGAGATCGACGAGCGTCTGAAGCGTGACAAAGCCGCTAAGGCCCGTTTTGATGCTGGACTGGCTGTCCGCTATGCCACCCGCGCTGCCGAAGAACGACAGGTTTCGGGCAAAGACACCGGAACAGTCCGCTTTGATGATGGCGATTTCACCGTGGTCGCTGATATGCCGAAGCGGGTGGCTTGGGACCAGGGTCGGCTGGCCGACATGGTTGCGCGGATCGAGGAGGCTGGAGACGATCCCGCCGAATATGTCGACCTGGCCTACAGGGTGCCGGAGCGCAAATACGCCGCCTGGCCCGAGGCCATCCGTCAGGGCTTCGAGCCTGCACGCTCGGTGCGGCCAGGCACGCTGAAGGTCGAGATCCTCGCGCAGGGGGCTGATCAGTGAGCCTCCCCATCATCAGCGCCGACGAACGTCTGGCTGTGCCGCGCGGTATCAAGGGTTGCATCTTCGGGAAATCCGGCATCGGGAAGACCTCGCTGCTCTGGACCCTCGATCCCGACCGCACTTTGTTCATGGATCTCGAAGCGGGGGATCTCGCCATCGAGGGATGGACGGGCGCCAGTATCCGGCCGCGCACATGGACGGAATGTCGGGATTTTGCGGTGTTCATCGGCGGGCCGAACCCGGCGCTGCGGGATGAGCAGCCTTACAGCCTGGCGCATTATGCCGCCATCTGCGACCGCTTCGGTGATCCGGCCGCACTGGACCGCTACGACACCATCTTCGTGGACTCGATAACTGTTGCAGGACGGCTCTGCTTCGGGTGGTGCAAAGGCCAACCCGAGGCGCTGTCGGAGAAAACCGGCAAGCCGGATGTGCGCGGGGCTTACGGGCTGCACGGCCGCGAAATGATCGGCTGGCTCACCCACCTGCAGCACACGCGGGCCAAGAACGTCTGGTTCGTCGGGATCCTCGACGAGAAGCTCGACGACTTCAATCGCAAGCTGTTCCAGCCGCAGATCGACGGCTCGAAGACCGGGCTCGAGCTGCCGGGGATCGTCGATGAGGTGATCACCATGGCGGAACTGAAGGCCGATGGCGGCGATCCGTATCGCGCCTTTGTCTGCCACACGATCAACCCCTGGGGTTTCCCGGCCAAGGACCGCTCGGGCCGTCTGGACCATGTCGAAGAACCCCATCTCGGTCGCCTAATGGCCAAGATTCGGACGGCTGCAACACCGGCATCCGACCGGCTGACCTACGCTCCGCCACCCACCGATCCGGCCAGCGACGACCAATCCCAACCACAATCTTGATCAGAAAAGGAGGTTCCCAATGGGTTCCTGGAACGACTTCAACGACGCGCAGAGCAACACCAATCTCATCCCCAAGGGCACACTGGCCAAAGTACGCCTGACCATCCGGCCGGGTGGCTTCGACGACGCCCCGCAGGGCTGGACCGGCGGCTACGCCACACGCGGCTCCACCGGCGCGGTGTACCTCAACGGCGAGTTCACTGTGACCGAGGGGCAATATGCCCGCCGCAAGATCTTCACCTTGATCGGGCTTCACAGCCCCAAAGGCCCGGACTGGGCCAACATGGGCCGCAGCCTGGTGCGCGGCATGCTGAACTCGGCGCGCGGGATTTCCGACAAGGACATGTCGCCCGAGGCGCAGGCAGCTCGGCGCATCAGCGGTTTCGCCGATCTCGACGGCATTGAGTTCGTCGCCCGCATCGACATCGGCACCGATGCCAGCGGCGACGACAAGAACGAGATCCGCGGCGCCATCACGCCTGATCATCGCGAATATGGGCAGGTCATGGGTACGGCGCCGGTGGCGGCGGCGTCTTCAGGGGCTCCGGACTTTGCTTCGGCCGCGCATCAAACCGCGTACGAGGCGCAAGCGCCAGCGCCGCATGGGCGTCCCTCGTGGGCAGACTGAGCCTCGGGCCGTCTGAGGTGGAGCGCTCTTGCGCTTCACCGACACACGGATGCGGCGAATGCAGCAACTGAACTGTGTCGCGCAAATCTCACCCGCGCTCAGGGCGGCTTCGGATAGATCGGGCACTGATCGTCTTTGGCATCCGCGCGGCACGCTCTGCGCTGTCTGCTTGTCCCGCACCCGTGGCTTCGGCTGGTTCAATCCCCACCAGCCACACCCACACATGATCCGCCGCTGGTTCTGCTCCATGGGCTGCCAGGCGGCCTTCACCCGCAAAGCGAAGAAAGGACCGACCATGGTCGAGTTCACGAATGAGGAAACGCAAGCCCTGCCTGCTGTCATGCGCGCGCTGGCCCCTGAAATGGAACGGATTGGCTGGGAGAGACCGCTTGGCCAGCTGTCCCAGGCCGACATGCAGCAGCTGATCGTCACCACCATCAACGCGTTCCGTGCCGAGATGTCTAAGAACACCCTGGAAGACGAGATTCCGTTTTGATGCTGGATTTCAACCCACGCCCCTCGATGGCCGAGCGGATCAACACGCTGGTCGATGCGGCCCTTATCGCCGAGCGTGAAGCCACGCCACCCCGGACCTATCTTGGGGCATCCCGCCTCGGCCATGCCTGCGAACGCGCGCTGCAATTCGAGTTTGCCGGTGCGCCGAAGGATGGCGGTGCCGACTTCAGCTGACAAACGCTACGTATCTTCGCCGTCGGCCACCATCTTGAGGACCTGGCGATCCGCTGGCTGCGCGCCGCGGGGATCGATCTGGTCACCCAAAAGCGCGATGGCGGCCAGTTTGGCTTCTCCGTGGCGGGCGGTCGTATCCGGGGCCATGTCGACGGGATCATCGCTGACGCCCCGGCGGCGGTTGGCATGCGCACCCCGGCGCTCTGGGAATGTAAGACCATGAACGCAAAGAACTGGCGCGCCTGCGTCAAGGACGGGGTCACGGTTTCCAAGCCCGTCTACGCCGCCCAGATCGCGATCTATCAGGCCTACATGGAGCCATCGGTGCCCGGGATCTCAGCCGCACCGGCGCTGTTCACCGCGATCAACAAGGATACGGCCGAGCTTCACCACGAGCTTGTCCCCTTCGATGCCGATCTGGCGCAGCGCATGTCCGACCGCGCCGTGAGGATCCTGCAGGCCACCGACGCGGGCGAGCTGCTTCCGCGGATCGCCACCAATCGCGATTTCTTTGAATGCCGGTTCTGCGCCCATGCCGAGCGGTGCTGGAGCCTCACCAAATGACTGACGAGCCAGCCGATCCCGACGAGGACACATCTATGCGCGACGACACGACGACCGATACGCCCGCGGAAAACATCGTCCATTTCAACCCTTGGCGCGACTTCAACGATGCTGCTCCGCAGATTGACGTTTTCGGCGATGAGCCGGACCCTGAGCAGATCGCCCAGTTCATGCAGGTCGTCTTCGGCTATTGTGACGGGCTGATCCCGGTCCGCAGTTTTATCGACAAGGGCCAGGGCATCGATGGCCGCCCGCACAATATCTGGCTCGAGGCGGATCAGGCCGCCCCAGAGAAGATGGCAACCTTCGCCACATGGGCCTCACGCGAGGGGGCGGCCGTCTACGTGATACCCGGCACCGTTGCCGCGTCCGGCCAGGCCAAGGCTGCGGAAATCCTGCAAATGCAAACCGTGGTCGTCGACCTCGACACGGGCGACATAGCCGCAAAGCGTGCCCATCTGGAGCGCCATCTTGGTTCGCCGACCATGGTGGTGGAAAGCGGTGGCGTGACGCCGGAGCGACAGCGAAAGTGCCATGTCTGGTGGGCGCTGACCGAGCCTGCCGAGGGGGATGACATTACCCGTGTCTGCCGTCTGCGCGGCGACATTGCCGCCAAGGTCGGCGGGGATATGCATTTCCGCTCGGCGCACCAGCCGATCCGGGTGGCGGGTTCGGTCTATTACAAGAATAACCTCAAGACGCAGGTGCGCATCGTCGAGCTGAACGCCGCCCACGAGCGTGATCTGGATGAGTTCATCGAAGCCGTGACAGACATGCCGCCCGCGCCGGGCGTGCCGCTGCAGCCTGAGTTCACCCATCCGGACAAGCCCGCAATGGGCGATGTGCTGGTTACGCCGGTGCGCGAGGGCGCGCAGGATGATTGGTCACGGTTCGAGGGCGCATCCGCCGCGATCGGCCATTTCATCCGCATGGTCCACGAGGGCCGAATGTCCAAGGACGAAGGCTGGGAAGGCATCTGTGGCTACAATGCCGCGATGTTGCGACCGCAGTGGCCGGTCGAACGTCTCAAGCGCGAGTCCGAGCGGCTCTGGGATCGGCATGTCGAGAAATACGGCCCGCCGGTCAGCCGCTGGGACGCCGGCGCCCCGGGGCCGGTCGCGTGGCCCGCGTGCCCGCTCGGCGCGCAG
>JAPPOI010000350.1 GCA_028818055.1 Boseongicola sp. | reverse complement strand
CTGAGGTCCTCTTCCAGCACATCCACAAGCGGCGCATTCGATGTTCCAAGCTCAGGCAATCCGCGCAGTTCGACCCAAGGTTCGCCAAGCGGTTCGTTGTCTTCCAGGATCAGGGTCACAAGTACGTGGCCGTTCAGTGCCATCCGGATGCGGTCACGCACGATGCCGTCCATTGCGCCAATCTGGATTTGGCCATCGAGATAGGTGCGCCCAGCTTCGACGTAACCAGCGACAACCGGCTTGTCGCCGCTCAAATCTACCATGGTACCGTTCGTCGCAACGATGCTTTCGCAACCATTCGTCGCAGCCAGTTTGGAGTGCTCACGCAGATGACGATGTTCTCCGTGCATCGGTATGATCATCTGGGGTTTGATCAATTCATGGATGGTGTCGAGGTCAGGCCGATTGGCATGGCCGGAAACGTGATACAGCCCCGAGCTGTCATCCACCACATCAACACCCTTTTCAGACAACGCGTTGATGATGCGCCCGACGCCCTTTTCGTTTCCGGGAATGGTCTTCGATGAGAAGAGGAACGTATCACCTTCGGCGAGTTCAAGACCCATGTACTTTCCGCGGCTCAGCGCCGCCGACGCGGCGCGTCGTTCCCCTTGGCTGCCGGTCACCAATAGCATCAGGTTCTCGCGCGGGATATCCTCGGCTTCTTCAGGTGATACCGTTTTCGGGAAATCAGTTAGCACTCCTGTGACCACGGATGCTTCGACCATCCGGCGCATGGCCCGTCCCAGCAAACACACAGACCGACCTGCTGCGACCCCGGCCTCTGCAAGGGTTTTCACACGGGCGACATTCGACGCAAACGTAGTTGCAACGAACATACCCGAGGACTCTTTGACAAGTTTGACGATTTCAGGTCCGACGTCAGCTTCCGACCGGCCCGGCTTGGGGGAAAATACGTTTGTGCTGTCACACGTCAGAACTTTGACACCCGACTTGGCAATATCCGCCCATAGCTCCGGGTCCCAAGCCTCGCCAACCAGAGGTGTCGGGTCGAGTTTGAAGTCACCGGTATGGACGATGCGTCCAGCGGGTGTGTCGATAACCAATCCAGAACTTTCCGGTATCGAATGGCTGATTGGGGCAAATCCAATGGTAAAGGGTCCTGCCTCAACAGTTTCCGGCCAAGCCTCAACCACACGGACATTGGATTCATCGACACCATGGTCACTCAGTTTGCGCTTGGCATGGTGCGCAGTGAACTTCCGAGCGTAGATGGGGGCCCGAAGGCGTGACCAAAGATGCCCAACTGCACCAACGTGGTCTTCGTGCGCATGAGTAATGAAGATGCCTTCGATATCGTTGATCCGCTCTTCCAACCATTCGATATCGGCAAAAATCAAATCAACGCCGGGCGAGGTCTCCATGTCTGGAAACGTGACACCCAAATCCACCACAATTAGCTTCTCTTCACCCGGCTTGCCGTATCCGTAGACATAGGTGTTCATGCCGATTTCGGCTGCCCCGCCCAACGGCAGAAAAATCAATCGCTCGCTCATGCAGCGTCCTTGTTAAACTGGTGAATGACGGTCAGACCATGCATCGTCAAATCGTCTTCAATCGTGTCGAACAGATCTTCGCCCTGGGCAAAAAGTGGCGCTAGCCCCCCGGTTCCGATCACTTTCATATCTGCGCCATACTCAGACTTAATTCGCTTGGTGATACCTTCGATCAGGCCGGTGTATCCCCAAAAAACTCCCGATTGGATACATGCGACAGTGTTGGTTCCAATCACCTTTTCAGGCTGGGAAATATCAACGTGCGGCAAAGCGGCTGCCCCCATGTGAAGCGCTTCAAGGCTCAGATTTACACCCGGCGAAATGACTCCACCGACGTAAGCGCCATCTTCCGCGACGACGTCGAAGTTGGTGGCGGTTCCGAAGTCTACGACGACGACGTTTCCGCCGTGGCGGTCAAACGCGCCTGCGACGTTGGCCAATCTGTCTGGTCCCGGGACGACGCCCTCGTCGACGCGAGGTGAGACTGGCAATAGGCATTCCGGCTTGCCCACCACCAATGGGCGGCAATCGAAATAGCGGTCACACAAAACCCGTAGATTGAACACGACGCGCGGCACCGTTGACGAAATGACGACCTCGTCGACTTTCACATCGGTCAGGCCTTCAGCCTTCATCAATGTCGTCAGCCAGACGAAATACTGGTCTGCCGTCCGCTGATGTTCGGTCGAAGCACGCCAAGTGCCAACGAAAGCCTTGCCGTCCCACAGTGAAAACACCGTGTTTGTGTTGCCGGTATCAATACAGAGAAGCATGTTTTCCCTCAGAAAAATACGTCGCCCGCTGGAATGGCAACCTGCCCTTTTGCGGTCCGAAGCACAAGTTGGCCGGTGTCATCCACGGTTTCAAACGTTCCCGATGTTTCTTCCCGCGCAGTTCGCGCCGTGATGACCTCACCCAGCTTTGCGGCGTGTTTCATCCACATCCGCCGGATTGGACGTAATGCGAATTAACGGATAAAGCGTTCTTGATCCGACAGGTGGCTGGCAAGCCAGAACAGGAAATCTTCTGTCGATACGGATTGCCCCGTTTCGTCCCGAAGACTGACAGGACGTACCGCGTTTGATTCAACTTGCGAGGCCTCGGGAGCAGCAACCAGGTTCACCCCAATTCCTATAGTTAGCCAATCAACCTTTGGGCCGGCGCCTGAACTTTCCAGCAATATGCCCGCCACCTTGCCACCATTCAGCAGCACATCGTTTGGCCACTTAAGCGTTAAGCTTTGCGGCTTCGCCGACATTGCAAGCGTTTGGTACAAGGCAACTGCAGCGGTGAATGTGCGAAGTGCTGCGGTTGACGCGTCACACTCGGGTCTCAGGAACAAAGTGGCCGCAAAGTTTCCGTCTGGCATCTGCCATGCTCGCCCTCGCCGTCCATGACCCGAGGTTTGCTGGCGCGCCATGATCCAGGTAGGGCCTGCCAGATCGGGCGCGCGACGCCGCGCCTCGCTCATGGTGCTGTCGGTTTCGTCCAGAATGATCCGATCGACACCGCTCGGCCAGAACTGCGCCGTCTCCGGCGCATCCCAAAGCGGTCTCAGATCAGTTGACAAGCGATGCAGCCGCGGCTTCCGCCATGGTTTCAATGCCGAACATGTTTATCATTGGCAGCGCGCCGACAACGATCACAATGGCCGAGGCCATCAGGAAGCCCCAGAGAATGCCCACGCCACCTGTGTCCAGTTCGCTTTCTTCAGAGCCGAAGTACATCAGGTAAACGATGCGGATGTAATAGAACGCACCGATGACCGAGGCGATCACACCCAGCACAGCCAACCAGACCAGTCCGGCGTCAACGGCTGCGACCAGAACCGCGTACTTGGCGAAGAAGCCAAGGAACGGCGGTACGCCTGCAAGGCTGAAGAGAAGCACGAGCATGGCCAGCGCCTTGTTTGAATCCTTGCGCGAATACATGGATAGCGACTTGATATCGACAACCGGAGCGCCGTCTTTCTCCATGGACAGAATAAACGCGAAGGTTCCGACGTTCATCATCACATAGATCGCCATGTAAACCAGCATCGCTTCGACACCGACGGCGGTACCAGATGCAAGCCCCATCAAGGCATAGCCCATATGAGCAATCGACGAATACGCCATCAGGCGTTTGATGTTTGTTTGTCCGATAGCGGCGACAGCACCAAGGAACATAGAGGCGACGCTCAGGAATGCGACGATCTGCTGCCAGTCACCAACCACGCCGCCGACGGCATCGTGGACAACACGCGCAAACAATCCCATGGCCGCCATCTTGGGAGCTGTTGCGAAGAAAGCGGTAATCGGGGTTGGTGAACCTTCGTAAACGTCAGGTGTCCACATGTGGAATGGTGCAGCACTGACCTTGAACGCCAATCCGGCAACGATGAACGACAGACCGATCAACAGCCCGACGGATGCGTCGTCGGAAACAGCGCTGATGATGCCGCTGAACATCGTTGTTCCGGTAAAGCCATAAACAAGCGATGCGCCATAAAGCAGCAAGCCCGACGACAAAGCGCCCAGCACGAAGTATTTAAGTCCGGCTTCCGTCGATTTCACACTGTCACGGCGAAGTGCAGCAACGACATAAAGCGCCAACGACTGAAGCTCGAGCCCCATGTAAAGTGCGATTAGGTCGCCAGCCGAGACCATCATCATCATGCCGACGGCCGCGAGTGCGACCAGCAGCGGATATTCGAAACGAAGCAGGTCGCGACGCGCCATGTAGCCTTCGCTCATCAGCAGGATTGCGGACGCGGCCAAAAGGATCGTGACCTTCGCAAAACGCGCAAAACTTTCATCGATGAACATGCCACCAAATGCGACAC
>JAPPOI010000400.1 GCA_028818055.1 Boseongicola sp. | reverse complement strand
GTCCTGCACCGATCACGACGACATCGAATGATTTAGCTGCCATTGCTTCCTCCAATTCAAAATTTGTTTAAGGCTAAACTACCACGACAGATCGAGCAACGCCGCACGCTGAAATGCCGCGATGCACAGACTGCATGGCTACAGAGGGTTTGGCAAGGAACTGGAAAGTTGAATGGCCTGTCGTCACAGGCCATCTCAATTGCGCCTATTAGTTATTGGCTGTCAGAGGGTCGATCACCTGAGGAACTTCGGTGATGGCTGAGACCGGAATACCGCTCAATTCCGAGTGCTTTCGGATGCTATCCTCGTTTTCAGCAAGGTAGATGCAGAATGTCTTATCGCCAGCGATATAAGAATGCTGCCACTGGATACCGTTGCCGACATCGGAAATAGCTTGATTGGACGCACGCGCGGCGCCGCAAAGTTCGGTAATTGAAAACTCACCAATACCGGGAATCTCTCGCTCAATCACAAATCGCTTCATCATTGGTCTTCTCCTAATCTCGAATGAGATCAGTTTGTGGGATCGAACATGACTTTAGAAACCCAATTTTCTTTGCGTTGAGAAAGGTAACCTTCACTAAATGTGTTTGAATTTTTCCGAACTAAAGATAATCTTTATCAAATGGCTGCACCGTCACATCTGAAGTCATTACAGGCGTTGGACATGGCGATCCGCGAAGGATCGCTGAAAGCGGCGGCAGCGCGCCTTGGAATCACACCCGCTGCAGTGGGACAACGCATTCGGGCGCTGGAAGACTTCCTTGGGACCGACTTGATGGTACGCGGGCGTTCAGGTCTCCACCCGACCGTCGAACTCGACCGGGCGTTGGCTGATCTCCAACTCGCATTCTCGGCACTTGAACGGGTGACAGACACACTCGACTTTCAACGTGTCACAGAAATCCACATCGTGGCCGATCCGGACTGGTCCGAGCTTTGGCTACTCCCTAGAATAAAGTCCTTTCGCAGCGAGCATCCGAACATACTGTTCTGCATTAATGGCGCTGGTGATGTGCCAGTTCGCCTGGGCGCTCCTGACATCCGGGTGGAATGCCACCGTGATGCTATTGGTGAGGCGCTTTATACCGATCTGCTGGTTCCAGTTTGTAGCCCACGCAACATTCATCGTGTCGCGGGCTATGACCAAGTCGATGAACTTGAGGGCCTACCGCTTTTGCACGTCGAGCGTCGCGCCGAGGCAGATGACTTTCCTGGTTGGCCGGAATGGGTGGCAGAGTTCGGCCAACGGAAAAGCGGAGTTGATCGGGGCGTCAAATATCGCCACCTACGGTTGGCGCTTGATGCCGCGCGGGAAGCCGTTGGATTTGTCCTGGCCGGAAAATCACTGATCGATCGCGACCTTCGAACCGAAGACCTGGTTTTGGTTTTTACCGAAGGTCATCAGCTTCAGGCACCATATCCGTATCGATTGAGGGCCCGCGAAGCAGCAGAGTCACGCCCACAAATAGCCCGCTTCATCGAATGGCTGAGAATGGAAACTGAAAAGACGCGGCTTAGCCTGGAAAGCTAGGCCGCCTCGCCGGTCTTCAAGGCCTCTACTGTCGAGCCATAGCCACCGTCTTTGAGGTACTTTTCCTCAGAGGGTGTGGACTCGCGGCCGAGCGCCTCGTTCCGATATGGAAACCGACCAAACTGTCGAATGACGTCCCTATGCGCCTTGGCGTGAAGCAGGTTGCTTTCTCCGCCTTCGACCATGCGCGTTTTGATCAGACGTACCGAGCGATCCTGATCAGTCTGACATTCCGAATGCATCAGCGGAAGATAGAAAAACTGACGTGCCGGTTCGTCGATGCGCATGTCCCAGCCTCTTGCGATCGCTGCCTTGGCGGCTGCCACCGCAGCCTTGTCCGTTGCAAAGGCTTTTGCATCGCCACGGAACATGTTCCGCGGAAACTGGTCCATCAGAATGATGTACGCCAATGTTCCCGATGGATACGTCAGCCAAAGCGACAATGCGCCTTGGCACGCTCTTTTGTAGATATCCGAAAAACGATCGCGGATTTCCTGATCAAGTTCCGCACCGCCCATGTACCAGCCTTTGGGACCGACCTCGTCCAGCCAAAAGCTCAATATTTCTTCAGGGTTAGCCATCGCTACACTCCCAAACCACCCAAAGTCCCCCTTAAGCGAATCGTTACAAGATCGTGCTGCGCGATCAAGCATTTAGTCACTCTCATCCGAAGGTTCGTCATCAGTGTCGACATTTTCAGCATAGTACTCCTGCGCCGCCTCCACAGCGATCGGTGTCGCGGTGGGCAAGATCGGAGCGTAGCTAACGGCATCGTAGTCATCTTCTTCTTTGTAGACCGACGTCCGCTGCGTCATTCGGAACAGTGCGTATGCTGAAACCGCCGCCATCAAAATCGACAAGTAGGCCCAGAAGCCGTTAGGCCCAATGATGGTCATGATCCAACCGGTCAGTATGGGACCCAAAATAGCCCCAAGACCGTTTACAAAAATCAAACCGCCTGACGCCGCCGCCATATCTTCGGTGGCCAGATAGTCATTGGTATAGGCGATCAGCAAAGCATAAAGCGGGTTCGACATGCCGCCCATAACGAAACCGGCAACCAATACCGCTTCAAAGTAATTGCTTCCGAAAAACCCGATAATGCCGGCAATTGCCCCGCCCACACCCGAAGCCATAATCAGAATTCGGCGATCCATGCGGTCGCTCAGCCAGCCGAACGGATACTGAAACAGCATTCCGCCCAAAAAGATTGCCGACACAAGAGCCGAGATCTCGGCCACGCTTAGTCCCGCTTCTGTGCCATAGACAGAGGCCATACCAAACTGAGCGGCAAAGATGGCTCCAAGCAAAACCATTCCGACAAAACCCAGCGGAGAGATGCCGTACAGTTCGCGTAACTTCATTGGTTTCGTGGTCTCGAAACTCGGCGTCTTGGACACCGACAAAAGGATCGGAGCAAATGAAAGTGAAACCAAAACCGAAGGAATGATGAACAGTATAAATCCAGCTGGGTCTGCAACGTTTAACAACATTTGGCTTGCGACGATGCCAGCCATTTGCGCGATCAAATACAAAGACAACGCCTGCCCACGGGTTTCGTTGGTGGAAGAGTCGTTGAGCCAACTTTCCGCAGTGACGTAAACGCCGGAGAACCCCAGCCCGAACAGGACACGCAACAAAACCCAAGCCCAGACTTCCGTGATCGTGGGGTAAAGGATCAATATTGCCGAGATGAGTGACCCAAGCGCGGCAAACACTCGGACGTGCCCGACCCGGCGGATCATCTCGGGCGCAACCCGTGATCCGAAGAGAAATCCTACAAAATAGGCCGAAGTGATGACCGAAAGTTCGCCTGTCGAAAAGTTTTCAATCGATCCGCGAATACCAATCAACGAGCCCTGAAGCCCATTGCCGATCATCAACAGGAAGATACCTGCCAAAAGCGCCCACGCGTTGCCCAATACCTGCAACATGGCGAATTCCCACGTTATTCAATGTTTCATTACAATTCTACAAAACGGCACAGATGCCTTTGTGCGACTCACTTGCCGTCGTTTTCAGCCCTTTGGCATCAAAAGCGACGCGTCGCCATAGGAAAAAAAGCGATACTCGGATTTTAGCGCATGTGCGTAAATCTTGCGCATGCGATCCACGCCCATGAAGGCTGAAACCAGCATCATCAAGGTCGATTTCGGCAAGTGGAAGTTGGTCATCAAGGCATCAGCGATTTTGAACCGGTACCCCGGCGTAATGAAAATATCGGTTGCCCCTACCCACGCGCGGACGTTTCCGTCCTGATCCGCGACCGTCTCAATCAACCTCAATGCCGTCGTGCCGACAGGAACAATCCGACCACCCGCCGCACGGGTTGCGTTCAGGGCGTCTGCCGCATCCTGTGAGATTTCGCCGCGTTCTGCATGCATCTGGTGTTCGCTGATGTCATCGACCTTTACGGGCAGAAACGTCCCTGCTCCCACATGCAATGTGACAAAGGTTACATCGATGCCGCGCGCTTTCAGCGCTTCCATAAGTTCCTCATCAAAATGCAAAGAGGCCGTCGGCGCTGCGACAGCGCCCGAATTTCTTGCCCAGATCGTCTGATAGTCTTCGTTGTCTTGCGCATCCGAGCGCCGAAGGCTTTCAATGTACGGTGGCAAAGGCATGGCGCCTGCATTGGCCAAGGCCGCGTCGAAATCATCACCAGCAAGGTTGAACCTTAAGGCTGCCGTGCCATCCGATCGACCCTCGACTGTGGCCGAGAAATCTTCGTCGAAAATCAGCTTCTCGCCGTCTTTTACCTTTTTCAATGGCTTCAACAAAGCAGACCAGGTCCGGTCCGCTCTAGGC